>JAJQGZ010000192.1 GCA_021200075.1 Clostridiales bacterium
TTGACAAAGCTCTGTACGGAAGAACCCATACCGGTGAGCCTCCTGCCCGTTTTCCATTCCATATAGTCAAGACAGTCGCCAATCATAGCGGAGGAGCAGGCGTTTATCGCACCGCAGGGAATTGTGGAAAGAATCAGGCACGGTATGCAAGCCCAAAAATTGTCGTACCCGATAAACCACATTGCAAAGCTTGCCGCAGAGCCTATCAGCGAGGTTACGATTATTATTTGCTTGTAGCTGAATTTTTTGATAAGTGGAATAACTATCAGCATTGTGCCCATCATTCCGACAGCCGAAGCGACGGAAAATACGGTCGATACCGTTGAAATATTCGATTGCAGCGCACTTTCAAGCTCGGTTGCCGTAAGACCGGCTTGGTCTTTTCCGATATAAAACGAATATCTTGCAACATGCACGGCGCCTGCCTGATACATATACCTTGCGGCGGCAAGTATGCCCATAAGAGCCGTGAGCATAAGCGGCTTGCAGGTGAGTATTAGCTTCAAAGGCGACGGCTCGCCCTTTTTTCTTTTCGGCGGATTGGGGATAACAACTCTTTCGTTTGCTTTAAAGTAAACTCTTATAAAAAGCAGATTACCTATGATAGAGCTTACAAGAGCCATTATTGTGTATTTAGTCTGTTCAAGCTCGGTGCCGGCAAGATTAAACTTCGGCAAAATAAAGCCGAGAACCATAAATATTGCCATAGGCACGGCTGAACCGACGCTGTTTGCAGTTCTCGCTTTTGAAATTACCGAGCCTCTTTCGGCGGCGTTCGGAGTCATAGTGTTCGGCAAGCTCCAAAACGGAACATCCGATGTCGTGTAAATCATTCCCCATAATACATATGTAATCGCCGCATAAATCATTTTGTTCGTATCGCTTAAATTCGGCGCATAGAACAAGAGCATAGTAAGCACCGCAACAGGTACCGGAGTGTAGAGAATATACGGCTTCATCTTGCCCTTTTTGGAGTTTGCACGGTCAACGATATAGCCCATAATCGGGTCGTTTATCGCGTCCCAAATCCTTGCAAGCAACATCAACAGCAAGACGAAAAGCGGAGTCACTTTGAGTACATTCAGGTAAAAATCCGATATGTACGAGCTCATTATTGCGTAGACCATTCCCTGCCCGAGAGCACCTATGCAGTAAGCCATCCATTCCTTTTTAGGTATATAATTTGTTTTACCCATATCAGTTATTCCTCCTTGTTATTCAATTGTGGATATGCTCGGATAATATCTGAATTTAACCTTGCCCGTAATCTTATCCTTGGAAACATATTTGTTTTCCCAATATCTTGAATCCCAGCTGTTGTTCCTGTTGTCGCCCATTACAAAGTAGAAGTCCTCCGGAACTTCGTAAGGGCCGAAACTGCCCTCGGGTTCACAGTTTGTAACAAAGCTGTCGTCAAGTTGAATCGTCTCGCCGTTTGTCTGCGTAACATATACGATGCCGTCGATAATCTGCACGGTTTCTCCCGGCAGACCGATAACACGCTTTACATAATACTGCGATTCGTCGTCGGGATATTCAAATATGATAACATCGTATCTTTCAGGGTCGCTGTTTATATACGCTATTCTGCCGGCGATTATTCTGTCGCCCTCCTGAATGGTGTTCAGCATCGAACCCGTGGGGACAACCGCATTTGCAAAAACAAAGGTTTTGAGAAGCAGAGCAATTATAAGCGCACATATAACCGGAATGAAAAATTCAACGGTTTCCCTTGCTTTACTCTTTTCTTTTTTATCCTTATTCTTCTTGCCCTTTTTTCCTTTTTTACCGGATTTTTCCTCATCTTCAACGCTTTCCTGCTTTGAAGCCGCAAGCTCTGCGTCGTCGATTTTTTCCATTTCCTTGGTGGGACTCGGAGCGTCGTTTATGCTCACATTGGTGTCGAAAATCACAGCACCGCAGTTTGCACATTTATACCAATCGTCGGTTTTTATGAGAGTGTCACAACCGCATTTTTTGCATTTCATACTCATTTCCTTCTTTTCTTACCAACCTTTTAAGCGTTTCACCGAGAGTGACTATCTCATCATAAGGGGTAGCCTTTTCGCTGAACTTTATATCCGGCACACTATCCTTGAGTACCGTGTTGATTTTTGATTTTGCTCTTGGGTCAAAGCCGGAGCAGTCAAGGAATTTGTCAATATATATTTTGAGCGCACGGTTCTTTTCCCTGACCACTGTGATTTTATGCTCGTTGCCGCTGATTATAGTACCCGAACGCAGGTGACATCTGCCGCAACGAACCGTTACACGCCCTTTTTCAACCGCAATGCGTAAATCGTCATTTTCCGCAACGGTGATATTTTCCTCACCCTTGTATTCAAACGAAACCGTAAATTCCGTAGAGCCGGTGACATAATCGTATCTCATATCCTCGTGGCCGAACTGAAGTACCTTTACCTCAAACGGCTTTAGGGTGAAATCTATTTTGTCGCCGTAGGAATAGCTGTCAAAGCTTTCCTTGCCGGATTCGTTATACACATTGTACCGCTTAACATCGTTTAAATCCTCCGGGCAGCCCATAAGCTTATTCAGAGTTATTGTAAGCGAGGTTTTTTCGTCGGTCGGGTTTCTCAGCGAGACAATGCCGTTGCCTTTTTCGTCCCAGCTGAAATATCCGTAAATATTGTTTTCCTCCGGATTGCCGCCGATGAAAATTGCGTTTTGCAGAATATCGTAATTGCTTTTCTGCCATTTGAGGACATTTGCAAGTATCCGCCATTTTGACTTGTTCATCTTGCTGTAGCTCAGGTAAAGCTCATTGAGCGCCTGACCTCTTGAAGCGTTGAAGTAAAGATATTTTTCAAATTTCTCGTCGTTGTATTCAACCTTGGCACAGCTTCCGTATATCGGCTCGTGATTGTAAATATGCTTTAACGGGAGTTGAAGCGCTCTTTCGTATAAAAGATTGTAGTATCTCGAATCCCGATATGTTATTTCTGCGTCCGCCTGTGACTGTTCATCAATGTTTTCGGCAAAGCCAATGTCGCTACTGTTTTGCAGCCATATGCTGTTTACATATTGTAACCACCACGGCGACGGGTTTACATAGCAGGTCATATTTATCCACAAGCTCTTGCCCTGCTTTTTCCTTAGCTGACGGATATTTTTGAATATGTCAATCCAGTTTTGCCACATCTCGGTGAAATAATACATATTATTTTCTCCGCCGGTGATGTGGTTGTGATTCTGCGCAGTACAGTGCGAAAGGCAAA
>JAJQGZ010000016.1 GCA_021200075.1 Clostridiales bacterium
GTCCTCGGACATTTTGTAAACCATGTTACCATATCCGACATATTATCTGCCTGCCTTATAATTGTTATGCTAAAAGTCCCGAGAACATCGAGTCCTCGGGACTTTTTGGCGTTTTAAGCCTTTTACTCGGGAGCGGTACCATCGTACAGCACCCCTCGCAAAATGCTTAATTTTGGCTACTTTCTCAACAGCCAGAAATATAAATTTAACTTTTTCTACACGCAGATGGAACTGTCTTTTAAAATTAGTGGACAGTTCCGTTTTTTATCTTTTTTTGAATATTAAATTTTGTCCGTTGTCGATAATTTCTTCAAATCTCGGTCTTTCGCTTCCGGTCTTGTTCGGCGAATGGAATGTCAGCATAAACTTTCCACGGGATTTAAAAATCATTCCGTGTCCTCCGTCATCCGTTATCATAGGCGGCAGGTGAACAAAATTTCCGTCAATCTCGCCGTTGTCGGATTTTGCTATGCACTGGCAGTATTTTCCGTCGGCAATGGTTGACCATATCATCATCAGCTCGTCGTCTTTCGTTCTGTACATAAACGGGCCGTCTGTTATAAAATGCTTTCCGTTTTCTTTTTTTATCCACCTGAGGGAATGACGAACCGCAAAATAACTCTCTTCCTTCACCCTCGGATGTGCGTAAATCCTCACTAAGCTTTATGGTGCATATTGTTCCGTCCTCAATTTGCATATGTTCGTGGCAAAACACAAGGTGCGGCTTGCCTTTTTTTGTCAATGTAAAGGATTCCGTCAAGGCATTCCCATTCACACGGAGTTAATGCTCCGTCGCTGTACGGAGTAAATTCTCCGTCGGGGGAATCGGCAATCAGCGCATATGTTCCTCTCAAGCCGTTTTCTTTCGTAAATGTAGCAAGCATAATATACGAGCCTTTGTATTTGTGAACCTCCGGCGCCCAGTTCACTTCTTTGTTAAGATTATATTTTTCGGAGCTGAAGCATTCGACAGGCTCGCTCCATTCTTTTAAATCGTTTGATATGTATACATCAAATCCGCCGGTGTGCTTGCCGAAGCTGTTGGCTCTTGTGCCATATATATAATATTTTTCATTTTTGCAAAGGACAAAAGGATCTCTGATATTTATTTCGCTTGCTTTCATAATATTACCTCATAATTTTATTTCATTGTTGAGCGTTATTATTTTTTCAACCAGTCCCTCTGTCGGGAAGTCTGTGTATATAGTACCGTAATATTTATTTTTGTCAAGCGGATATTTCATAAATTCTGTGTTAATATATTTTGAATTGTTAAAAGGGCCTTTAAGTCCTCCGGCAGTCGATAGATAATTTATAATATATTTGCCGTCAAATTCGCTCATACTGTCAAGAAACGGCTTTATGCACTCGCTCCACCTCGGTATCGGCTTGTACTTAAATCTGTCCTGAACAATGAATGTCATCTCATTTTCACCGCTTGTTTTCAGTGTCAGCGGATACGGCTCGGGCGTGTCCTGTTCAATCCATTTTGAAAAGTCAATTCCCGTATTCTTATCATTATAATGCATTCTTTCCGTCATTTTGCACCGTCTTACAAGCACAATTTTTCCCCTCGCTTCATCGAGCAGGGGACATCTGTTTTTGCAAAACCATTTGTCGGCGTCTTTTGAAATATATGTGTCAAAGAGATTGTCAAAGCACTTTTCGTTTTCTTTTCCGCTGTCGTTTTTGAACTGGAAAATAATCGTCTCGCTACTGTTTTCTTTAAGAAATCTATAGCACTGAGCAAGTACATCCTCCATATCCATTTGAGCCGAAAAATGTGACGGATTGTTAAATACCTTTGCTATACCGTGCACCATTTTAAGCCTGTCGTTTTTGCTTTGCACTCTTATATCAAGCGCTCTTATCCCGAGCTTAAGCTGGTCGTATATGCTCATATTTTGGCATTTTGATATGTGGGAAAACTGTACATATCTTGTTACGCAGTCGTGAGTTCCGCAAATATTGAGCCTGAAAAGGGGAATGTTGCCGTTAATTGATTTCATCCAGGATTTTAAATTTTTGTCAGTATTCATTTTATTTTCCGTTCTTTCGCAGTTTAAATAAATATATTTGTACAGGTTGTGCGCTTATAAAATAACTATAGCATTTTTGCCGAATAATATCAATCAAATCGGAAAATAAAAAAATTTAAAAAAAATCCTAAAAACCTATTGACAAAGTAGATAATGTGTGGTATAGTGTATTCAACACAGGAAGCCTACCGAATTAATAGGTAATAGGAGGAACACAAAATGTCACTTAATTTTTTGCTTCTCATTCACGGCAATGTTAAAAATCAGCGAATGTGCTTTCGATGTATATGCTTTTAAATTCTAAATTTTCGCTTTTATATCAAATTTATATTTACATTTATACATTGAAAGGATTAAAATTATGTCAGATTATAAATATCATTTTGAAACTCTACAGCTTCATGTCGGTCAGGAACAGCCCGACCCGGCAACGGACGCAAGAGCTGTCCCGATTTATCAAACCACCTCATATGTGTTCAAAAAACAGCGAACACGCTCAGGCTCGTTTCGGTTTGGCGGACGCAGGCAATATTTACGGCAGACTTACAAATTCAACCCAGGATGTGTTTGAAAAAAGGATTGCCGCTCTCGAGGGCGGTGTTGCCGCTTTAGCAACGGCTTCGGGTGCGGCAGCTCTTTCGTACACTTTCCAGGCTCTTGCTTCGGCAGGGGATAATATAGTTTCCGCAAAGACCATTTACGGCGGTACATATAATTATCTGGAACACACATTTCCCCGATTTGGAGTTGAAACAAGATTTGTCGACCCCGACGACCTCTCAAATTTTGAAAATGCGATTGATGAAAATACAAGAGCCGTGTTTTTTTTGAAACTCTCGGCAATCCCAATTCAAATCTGATTGATATTGAAAAGCTTGCCTCGATTACTCATTCTCACGGTATTCCACTTGTTGTGGATTCCACATTCGCTGCTCCGTATCTGCTCAGACCAATAGAGTACGGCGCCGATATTGTGGTTCACAGCGCCACAAAATTCATAGGCGGTCACGGCACAACCCTCGGCGGTGTAATAGTTGACGGCGGTACATTTGATTGGAAAGCAAGCGGCAAATTCCCGCAGATTGCAGACGCTAATCCGAGCTATCACGGCATCAGCTTTGCCGGTGCGGCAGGTTCGGCGGCGTTTGCCACGTATATCAGAGCGATTCTTCTTCGTGATACCGGCGCAACGATTTCTCCGTTTAATGTATTCCTGCTTCTCCAAGGGCTTGAAACTCTCTCGCTCCGAGTTGAAAGGCATATTGAAAATACCAAAAAAGTTATTGAATACCTTGTAAATCACCCAAAGGTTGAAAAAGTAAATCACCCGAGTATCGACCCGAGGTACAAGGATTTATACAATAAATATTTTCCGAACGGCGCAGGTTCGATATTCACATTTGAAATAAAGGGCGGTGAAAAAGAAGTGAAGAAGTTTATCGACAGTCTTCAAATTTTCTCAATCCTTGCAAATGTTGCGGATGTTAAATCCCTTGTTATCCACCCTGCAACCACAACCCACAGCCAGCTCAGCGCAGAAGAGCTTGCCGAGCAGGAGATAAAGCCGAATATCGTCAGATTTTCAATCGGTACTGAGCATATCGACGATATTATACACGATATTGATAATGCGTTTTCGGCAGTTTAAACACCAATATACCAATTAATAAATATATTATTTTAATTCAGATAGGAGATATTATTATGGCAATCTATAAATCAGCACTTGACCTTGTAGGCAACACACCACTTGTTGAGGCAGGTAATTTTGAAAAGGCAAATAATCTTGAAGCAACCGTTCTTGTAAAGCTTGAATATTTCAATCCGGCAGGTTCCGTAAAGGACAGAATCGCCAAGGCGATTATAGAAGACGCAGAAGCGCAGGGAAAGCTCAAGGAAGGCTCGGTAATAATAGAACCCACAAGCGGCAATACAGGTATCGGTCTTGCATCCGTTGCAGCGGCAAAGGGCTACAGAATTATTATAACAATGCCGGAAACTATGAGCGTTGAAAGGCGCAATATTATAAAAGCCTACGGCGCAGAGCTTGTTCTCACCGACGGTGGTAAGGGTATGAAAGGTGCAATCACCAAGGCGGATGAACTCGCCGCAGAAATACCGAACTCTTTTATCCCCGGTCAGTTTGTCAATCCTGTCAATCCCGCAACCCATAAAGCCACCACAGGCCCTGAAATTTGGGAGGACACAAACGGCAATGTGGATATTTTTGTAGCCGGTGTCGGAACGGGCGGTACCATTTCGGGTGTCGGAGAATATTTAAAGGAGAAAAATCCGTCGGTCAAAATAGTTGCGGTCGAGCCTGCTTCTTCACCCGTGCTTTCAAAGGGCGTTGCCGGTGCGCATAAAATTCAGGGTATCGGCGCAGGGTTCGTTCCCGATACGCTTAATACCGATGTTTATGACGAAATAATCGCTGTCGAAAATGACGACGCTTTCGCAACCGGCAAGGCTTTTGCTAAGCAGGAGGGCGTGCTTGCGGGTATATCGAGCGGCGCCGAACTTTGGGCGGCAAAGGAGCTTGCAAGCCGTCCGGAAAATAAAGGAAAAACAATTGTTGCACTTCTTCCCGATACCGGCGACAGATACCTCTCTACCCCTCTTTTTGCAGAGTAATTTAATAATGATAAAACAAAAACTCCCACCGAGGCTCAGCCAAGGTGAGGAGTTTTTTATTATAATACTAAATTATTATTCTCCATTTCGGATCTGTACCAATTGTTAAACAGCTTTTGTATAATATCGAGCAAATCCTCGTCGGAGAGAGAATTTTTACTTTGCAGATTTACGGATATTGCATAAAAGATTCCGGAAAAATAAATATCCCTTACAACTCTTTTTTTCGGCGTATCCGTACCGAGCTCGCTTACATTGCTTGCAATGTTTCTCTTAATTCTTCTTAAAAAATGCGAATGATTTTGTTCTGAAATCAGAATGGAAATTTTGTCGGAATTTTCGTGGAAGCAGTTAATTATTATTTCAAAAAACTGCTTTTCTCCGAACGACAGTCCCGTATATTTCTCTTCTAAAATTTTTCTTGTATTTTTCAAAAATTCATCTTCCGCATATTCAATAAGAGCGTAAACATCCTCGAAGTATCTATAGAAGGTTGTTCGGTTGTAACCGGCAAGGTCTGTTATTTCTCTAATCGTAATTTTGTCAATATTTTTCTTTTTTGCCGATTGAAAAAATGCGTTTACAAGTGCTTCTCTTGTTGCGTCCGTTATCTCCGGCTGTTTGTTCACAAATAACCCCCTCTTTCAGTGTTTTGTTATCTTAATTATACAACAAGTGTCGCCAAAAGACAAGCAATAAAAAAATATATGCGACACTTGTTGCAAATTGTTACTTGATAAATGCCAAACTGCGTGCTATTATACACTGTACAACAGATGTCGCATAATACGATTTTTACGAATTTTATATCGCATCTGAATAAATTACGGAGGTTATTTTATTTTATGGTTCATATTTTCAGTAATATGAAGACCAAGGACAGGTGGCTTTCGCTTTTGTGTTTGGTGCTCGTCTGTGGTCAGGTTTATTTTGATTTGCGTCTGCCCGATTACACAGCGGAAATCACAGTTTTGATAAGCAGTGAAATTTTGGAGCTTTCCGAGTATTTCACCGCTGGAGGGAAAATGCTCGCTTGCGTTTTTTGCAGCGCTCTTTTAACCGTTATGGTCGGCTATCTGTCTTCTATGATAGCGGCGGATTTTTCTTCCGATTTAAGAAATGAGCTGTTTAACAAGGTCACTTCAATGGGTAGCGGAGAAATTAAGAAGCTTTCTATTGCAAGTCTTATTACCCGTACAACAAATGATGTTACGCAGATGCATATGATTATAGCAATGGGACTTCAAATGATGCTTCGTGCGCCGATTATGGCTATATGGGCAATTATTAAAATTGTCGGCAAGAGCTGGCAGCTTTCTGTGGTTGTTGCGTCCGCAGTTGTAATAGTAGTCGGGACGCTGATAGTTTTGCTTGCCGTTATGATTCCGAAATTCCGCATTGTTCAAAAGCAAATTGACGATGTAAACAGAATTACGGAGGAAAATTTAAACGGTATCAGAGTTGTTCGTGCCTTTAATGCCGAGAAATATCAGGAGGATAAATTCGAGGGCGCAAACAGCAGCTTGATGCGTACTCAGCTTTTTACCGGCAGAGGAATGGCATTTCTTTCACCGATTATGATGTTTGTACAAAGCTGTGTAAGCGTTGCAATTTATTATGTCGGCGCTTTGCTTATTGAGGACATCGATATTGATTTAACAGGTACTTTGTCTCAGATTATGGCATCGGTTACCGAACGCTCGGAAATGCTCGGCGATGTAGTTTCTTTCAGCTCCTATGCGCTTTATATAATTATGTCGTTTGCAATGCTTTTGATGATATTTATGCTCCTTCCCCGTGCGCAGGTATCTGCTAATCGTATCAACGAGGTACTTGATTCCGAAATTGCCGTAAAAGAGGGTACTCAAGATAAAGCGGATGAAGTCGGCACAGTTGAATTTAAGGATGTATCTTTCCGTTATCCCGACGCTTCCGAGGATTGCCTGAAGCATATTTCATTCACGGCAAAGAAAGGCGAAACGGTCGCTTTTATCGGAGCAACCGGTTCGGGCAAATCCGCTCTTGCCGGTCTTGTCGCAAGGCTTTATGACGCAACAAACGGTAAAGTTTTGGTAGACGGAAAGGATGTTTCAAAGTATTCTTTTGAATCCCTATATGATAAAATCGGCTATATTCCGCAAAAGGCAACACTGTTTGCCGATACCGTAAAGGGCAATATCACATTCGGCAGCAGCAACGGCAAAAAGACCGATTCGGAAGTTGAAAACGCACTTGATATTGCGCAGGCTTCGGATTTCGTAAATGAAATGGATAACAAAACCGATACCTTTATAGCACAGGGTGGTTCAAATGTGTCCGGCGGTCAAAAGCAGCGTCTTTCTATTGCCAGAGCCATTGCGAGAAAGCCGGAAATACTCATTTTTGATGATTCGTTTTCCGCTTTGGACTATAAAACCGACAGCGCTTTACGCCAAAGAATTAAAACCGATTTGAAAGATACAACTTGTTTGATAGTCGCTCAGAGAATCGGAACGATAAGAAATGCCGACAGAATTGTAGTGCTTGACGACGGCGAGGTCGCAGGAATCGGTACGCATGATGAACTGATGAAAAATTGTTCGGTTTATCAGCAGATTGCCCTGTCGCAGCTTTCTGCCGAAGAACTTGCGGCAAATGCATAAGGAGGTGCTTTAATATGCCGGAAACCAATAATAATACTTCAACCGCTCAAAGATCTGCACCTATGAGAAGAGGGCCTATGGGCAGAGGGCCCGGAGGCGGAATGGGCGGCGGCAAAGCAAAGAACACCCGAGGCGCTTTGGGTAAGCTTATGTCCTATATCAGCAAGCAAGCAGGAATAATTATTTTTGCACTGATACTTGCGGCGGTCGGCGCTGTTTTCACTATAATAGGCCCCAACCAAATAAGCCGAATGACTGATTATATTTATGACGGACTCGCAGGCGGTGTTTCATCTGAAGAAATGGTTGATGATATTCAGGCTCAGATAGCAAGCGGAGAAATAAATATTATGGATTATCTTCCGGAGGGAACCAATTCTGCGGATGTAGATCTTTCATCAATAGATTTAACCGATACCGATGATGAACTTTCTCAGGCTATTCTCAATAATATCACGCTGAGCGATGAATATGTAGAAGCTCATTCCGACGAAGGCATAGATATGGACGGAATTTTGAGCGTCGCAATTTTGCTTGTCTGTATCTATTTGGCAAGCGCAATTTGCAATTTTGTTCAGCACTATATTATGCAAACGGTTACTCAGCGAAGCGCCCGGCGCCTGAGAGGGGATATTGATACTAAAATCAACCGCTTGCCTTTAAAGTATTTTTCCAGGAATGCAACGGGTGATGTTCTTTCCCGTATGACAAATGATGTCGATATGATAGGGCAGGCGATGTCGAACAGTCTGTCAAATCTTGTAACAGCGCTTGCACAGCTTATCGGCTGTCTGATTATGATGTATTACACCAATTGGATTATGGCTACAACAACCGTTGTTGCAACGCTTATCGGTACTGTATTTATGGTGCTTATTATGAGCCGTTCTCAAAAGTACTTTACCGCTCGACAGGAAAGTCTCGGTGATCTTAACGGCTACATTGAAGAAATGTATAACGGTCACGATGTAATCCGTATTTTGAACGCCGAGGGAGAAGTAAAAGATAACTTTTCCTCTAAAAACAATGCCGTTAAAAATGCAGAATTTCGTTCGCAGTTTTTGTCAGGCTTAATGCAGCCGTTGATGACCTTTATTGGCAATCTCGGCTATGTGGCAGTTTGTATTATAGGCGCTTGGCAAATTATCGAGGGTAATATTTCATTCGGCGTTATCACCGCTTTCCTGATTTATACCCGTTTGTTTGAATCCCCGCTTCGTCAAATTTCCCAGGCTATGACCCAGGTTCAGTCCTGTGCGGCGGCTTCTGAGCGTGTATTTGAATTTTTGGACGAGGAAGAAATGGAGAACGAATCCGCTAAAAAAGAGCATATCGAAAATGTGCAGGGAAATGTTGAATTTCGCAATGTAAAATTCTCTTATCCAAATGCTCCTGATAAAGAGATTATCCATAATTTCAGCGTAAAGGTTAAACCCAGTCAAAAGGTCGCTATTGTTGGGCCCACAGGTGCCGGTAAAACGACTATGGTAAATCTGCTTATGAGGTTTTTTGAGCCTACCGGCGGAACTATATTAATAGACGGTATTCCTACTGAGAATGTACCCAGAAGCAATGTCCACAGCCAGTTCGGTATGGTATTGCAGGATACTTGGCTCTTTGAGGGTACTGTTCGTGAAAATCTGCTTTATAATACCCAAGGCGTAACAGACGAGCAGATGAAAGAAGCTTGTAAGGCGTGCGGTATTCATAATTTCATCAAAGCACTTCCTAAAGGCTACGATACAATTTTGAAGAATAATACCGCAATTTCGGCAGGACAAAAACAGCTTATGACAATCGCAAGAGCGATGATTCAAAACAGCCCGATGCTGATTTTGGACGAAGCGACCTCTTCTGTTGATACAAAGACGGAAATGATCACTCAGCAAGCGATGGATAAGCTTACCGACAAGCGAACCAGCTTCGTAATTGCGCACCGCCTGTCTACTATCAAAAATGCCGACATAATCCTTGTAATGAGGGACGGTAACATTGTGGAGCAGGGCAACCACGAGGAACTGCTTGCCAAAAACGGATTTTACGCCGAGCTGTACAACAGCCAGTTTGAAGAAGCCTCTTAATTGTTTTATTGGCGATATAGGGGGGCGAATTGCATTCGCCCGCTCTAAAATTTCCAAACCGATAACTCCGCCCTCCACCCTCCAAACTCCACACTCTTAAAAAACTCTTGACATATATTTCCTCATATGCTAAAATTCTATTAAGGCAATGAGGAGTACACACATTATTTACAAAACGAAGCCGTACTTCTCATACGACTTCGTTTTTATTTTTATTTTATTTTCAGGAGGAAGCCACAATGAAAAAAGTCATAAGTCTGATTCTATCTTTAACAATGCTCCTAAGCATTACCGCCGGTCTCGACCTCACCGCTTTTGCAACAACAAGCGGTGACTTCGAGTATGAAGTGCTTGACGACGGTACTGCGGAGATTACTGACTACACAGGTTCGGTAACAGAACTTACCATACCGTCAACTCTTGACGGTTATACGGTAACAAGTATAGGGAATTATGCATTTTGCTATTGTAAAAGTTTGACCAGCGTAACAATTCCGGATAGTGTTACAAGTATAGGTGAATTTGTATTTTGTAGTTGCACAAGTTTAATAAGCGTAATAATACCTAATGGCGTAACAAGCATAAGCCATGGTGCATTTTATGAATGCACCTCCTTGAGATTGTAACAATTTCCGATAGTGTTACAAATATAGAAGATTGGGCGTTTTGTGAGTGCAGTAGTATAACAGAAATAATTATTCCTGATAGTGTAACAAATATTGGTGAATATTCATTTGCCGGTTGCACAAATTTAATAGGAGTGACGATAGGAGATAGCGTAAGAAGTATAGGCGAGTATGCATTTCACGGTTGTACGAATTTATCTATAATAAGTGTATCATCTTATAATAATTATTATGCATCGTCTGATAATGTCTTATTTAATAAATCGTACACTCAGCTTATTTGCTATTCAGTAGGTAGTTCTAATACTTCATATTCTATTCCAAATACTGTTACAAGTATAAGCAATTCTGCATTTAATGAATGTACAAGTTTTGAAAGTATTATTATCCCCGGAAGTATAGTAAGTATGGGAGAATTAACATTTGCTTCCTGCGATAATTTAACCAGTGTGGTAATTGAAGACGGCGTTGAAAGTATAGGCTATGGTGCATTTATGGATTGTACAAGTTTAACAAGTATAACAATTCCAGAGGGCGTATTA
This sequence comes from Clostridiales bacterium, assembly GCA_021200075.1. Taxonomy (GTDB): domain Bacteria; phylum Bacillota; class Clostridia; order Oscillospirales; family Acutalibacteraceae; genus Eubacterium_R. Next base: position 10,565 of record JAJQGZ010000016.1, read on the forward strand.
AGCATTGATGGTTATGCATTTGAACGTTGCACAAAGTTAATGAGTATAACGCTATCCGATACATTGACAAAAATAGGCTCATATGCATTTTCGCAATGCTCAAGTTTAACGAGCATAACAATTCCTGACAGCGTAACAAGTGTAGGTGCTGGCGCATTTGAATATTGCCGTAATTTAACAAGTGTAAATATTCCTGACGGTGTTACAAGCATAGGCAGCGATACATTTAATGGTTGTAGAAGTTTAACAAATATAACAATTCCTAATAGTGCGATAAGTATAGATAATTATGCATTTTATAATTGTACAAGTTTAGCAAGTATAATAATTTCAGATAGTGTAATAAGTATAGGCTTGCGTGCGTTTTACGATTGTACAAGTTTATCTAATGTATATTATGGTGGTACAACAGCTGAATGGGAGAGTATTGAAATAAGCTCCTATTATGATGGTAATGATGATTTATTAAACGCAACAATCCATTGTACCGACGGAGTTATAAACGGAACTGATACTGATGATAACACAGGCACATCAAGCGACAGTTCAACATCAAGCGGTGATACCACAAGCAGCGGCACCGGTTCGGAAGCAGCACAAGCACGGACACTGCAACAAGTTCATCACTTACTTCTTCAACTTCCGATACCGCAACCACAACCGCTTAACTTCTTCTGCTTCAACTCCGAAAAAGACTAAAGTAAAGAAAGCCACCAGCCCCAAGAAAAAGCAGATTAAAGTAACTTGGAAGAAAAAAGCGAATGTCACCGGTTATCAAGTACAAGTTGCCACCAATAAAAAGTTCACCAAGAACAAAAAGACCGTTACTGTTAAAAGGCTTCAACCACTTCAAAAACCATAAAAGGCTTGAAGTCAAAGAAAACTTATTATGTAAAAGTCCGCACATGCAAAACCGTAAACGGCAAAAAGGTTTATTCCAAATGGTCAACTGTCAAGAAAGTCACAACCAAATAAGCAATTAAAGTACAACAAAGCACCGTCGGATGTCCGGCGGTGCTTTGTTAATGCTGTTATTATCAAAATCAATACAATTTTTCGCCGTTTTCGATAGCGGTTATCTGGTCAACCCTGTGCTGGTGGCGTCCGCCCTCGTACTCGGTCTCCAAAAATACCTTTACTATTTCAAGCGCAAGTCCCTTGCCGATTACCCTTGCGCCCATACAAAGTGCGTTTGCGTTGTTGTGAAGCCTTGTAAATTTTGCACTGAAGCAGTCGGAACAGCAACAGGCTCTGATTCCTTTTACCTTGTTGGCGGCTATGGAAATTCCCACTCCCGCACCACAGCAAAGTATCGCCTTGTCACATTCGCCGGATACAACCTTGTCGCACGCTTTTTGAGCGCTTATTGCGTAGTCGAAGCGTTCCTCGGAGTAACAGCCGATGTCGGTATAATCAATTTTTTTCTGCTCTAAATATGCCTTTATTTCCTCCTTGAGTGGGAAACCTGCGTGGTCACAGCCTATAACTATCATATATGCATCCTCTCTTAAATTTTACTTGATTGGTTAAATCTATATTAACATATACTACGCTTTGTTGTAAAGGCTTTTTTAATCAGCAAAGTCGGGATATGTATTTCGGCTCGTCTATAATTGCGGACGGCGAGGCGGAAAACAGGCATTCAAAGTTCCTAAATCCTCACGAACAGTCGATAGCTTCAATCCCAGCATTTTTCGCTGTGTAAATGTCAACATCGCTGTCGCCGAAAAATATTGCGTCGCTTGCTTTTACGCCGAGCTTTGCCAATGTTTCATTGGTAGAGGCGGGGTCGAGCTTTTTCGCAACATTATCCCTTGCACCGAGAATTATATCAAAATAGCCTTTGCCGAAAAGGGCTTCAACCATTTTAACAGCGCATTCGTGCGGTTTGTTGGTAACGACCGCAAGCTTTGTGCCGTTATTTTTTATTTTGTCGAGTTCGGCTTTGATTCCGTCGTATAAGACAACATTGTCAAGCAGAATTTCATTGTATTTTTCTTTGAAAATTTCAAGTGCCTTTTCGAGTTCCTCGGGGGAGAGGGTGTTTTCAAAAGCTCTTTCAAGCAGCTTTCCCACACCATTTCCGACAAATTTTTTGTAGTCCTCCCTTGTCCATTTTGCCTCTCTGCCGAACTGTATCAGAACATACTCCGCTCCTCTGCCGAGATCTTCCGATGTGTCGGCGAGAGTTCCGTCCAAGTCAAATATTGCGCATTTAATCATATAAATCACTCAAATCCTGTTCTTTTTTCTTCTTTGCATTTGATATCAGCTTTGCAATTATAACAACGAGTGCAACTCCTCCGAGTATACCGCATTCGATATAAATTTTCCTGTTTTGAGCCTCATTTTCGGCGGAGAGCTTACCGCTTTTCACCTGAGTCCACAAATTGTTTTCAAGCTCGATAATGCTTTGCGGAAGATTTTTGAAGTATTGCGTTTCAATCTCACCCGGGTATATCACCGGACTTTGATAAAACGAACTTTCTTCATTTTGCTCAACTGTTATATTGGGCGAGCGGTAATAGATGTATTCGCTGTTTTCAAAAGCCACTTGCGGTTCCTGCATAAAATTAATAAACGCTTCCGCACCTTTTTTGTTTTGAGAGCAAGTCGGAATACACATAGCGTCGTAAAATGCGTTTACTCCCTCTTTCGGGAAGCAGTAGCCAAGGTCGGGATTATTGTCAAGCATCAGCAGATAATCGCCCGCATAGTAGGTTGCAAATGCGTATTCGCCGCTTTCTATAAGATTAAATACCTCGTCCATAACATAAACGGGGCTGACAGCGTCCTTTTGCTCGGCAAGAAGCTGTGCGCATTCTCTCCAGTCGGATTCTTCGGTTACGTTGAAATCCATACCCAAAACAGCCTGTGCAATCGCAAAAGCGTCTCTTGGATTATTGAACATCAAAACCTTGCCTTTATACTGCTCGTCCCACAAACATTCCAGCTGTCGGGCTTTTCGCTCACGAGATTTTTATTGTATATCAGCACGGTTGTACCCACATTGTAGCAAACCGAATATTTTTGTTCCGGGTCGAAAAACAGATTTTGAAATTCCTCGTCAATATATTTCATATTCGGAATATTGTCAAAGTCAAGTTCAAGGAGCATATCCTCGTCTATCAGCCGCTCGATCATATAATCGCTCGGAATTATCACATCGTAGGAAACTCCGCCGCCGCTGAGCTTTGAATACATATTTTCGTTTGATTCAAAATTCGTATAATTAACGGTACATCCCGTAAGCTTTTCAAATTCCGATACAACATCCATCGAGCCGTCCTGACCGTCGGATATATATTCGCCCCAGTTGTAGACATTTATCGTGCTTCCCTGCAAGCCGAGATTTTCGTAATATTCAATTTGCTCGTCGGAAAAATAATTATCCTCTGCAAAAACAGAACAGGGGAGGGATAATAACGCCGTAACAAGCGAGAGAAAGATAATCAACATTCTTTTCATTCTGCGTCACGCTTACCCTTTTTCTCTGCTCTGCTTTGCATTGCGTTCATCATTATCAGCAGCATCAAAATTGTCGCAAACATAACCGTGGAGAGCGCAAACATATCCGGCTTCACTCTCTTTTTCGTCATTGAGAAAATATAAATCGGAAGCGTCTGGAAGCTCGGCCCGTTTGTAAAATAGCTTATGATAAAATCATCGAGCGACAGAGTAAAGCTCATAACACAGCCTGTAATTATTCCGCTTAATATCTCCGGCATAACAACTTTAAAAAAAGCATTCGTCGGCTTGCAGCCCAAATCAACCGCTGCTTCGTAGATGTGCGTGTCAAATTGCCTGAGCTTCGGCATAACATCGAGTATCACATATGGCAGAGAAAAAGTAATGTACGCAATCAGCAGTGTCCAAAAGCCGAGTACATCGCTTTTTCCTATCAGCGTTCCCGCAAAAACAAAAAGGAGCATCATAGCAATGCCTGTAACGATTTCCGGGTTCATCATCGATATATTTGTAACCGTCATCATTGAACGCTTGTAGAGCTTATTTTTGGATTTAAAAAGACCCACCGCCGCCAGTATTCCGAGTACGGTTGATACTGCGGCAGTACACAGCGCAAGGATTATCGTATTTTTCAGTGCATCCATAGTGGCGTCGTTTGCAAACATTTCCTCATACCAGTGCAGTGAAAATCCGCTAAACACATATGTGCTTGTTGTTGAGTTGAACGAAAAGAGCGTCATTACCGCTATAGGAGCGTAGAGAAAAATAAAAATCAGCGTAATATATACTTTTGAAATACGGGACATTTTTTATTTTTCATATAATAACGCCTTCGTCGTTCTTATCGTCTGCGCCAAAATAATTCATAACGCCGAGGCAAATTAAAATTAGTATCATCAAAACAAATGAAAGCGCCGCACCCAAGTTATAGTTGTTTACGCTTTGAAACTGCGTTTCAATCACATCGCCGATGAGTACAATCTGACCTCCGCTGAGCTTTTGAGTAATGTAAAATGTTGATACGCTCGGAACAAAAACCATTGTTATTCCGCTTAAAACTCCGGGCATTGAAAGAGGAACTGTTACATTTTTCATAACTCTGAACCTGTCGGAGCCGAGATCCTGCGCCGCTTCTATCAGGGAATTATTGAGCTTTGACAAAACCGAATAAATCTACAGTATCATATATGGCAAAAAATAATATAA
>JAJQGZ010000177.1 GCA_021200075.1 Clostridiales bacterium
GGAATTATCGGGAGGTCGGCAGCAGAGAGTTTTGCTTGCAAGAGCACTGTGCGCCACGCAAAAGCTGATTTTGCTCGACGAACCTGCCGCCGGTCTTGTCCCCAAGGCGACGGCTGATATGTATTCACTTATCGAAAGCCTTAACAAAGAGGACAACACCGCCGTAATAATGATTTCCCACGATATTCCGGCGACGCTTAAATATTCAACGCACATTCTTCATATCGGCGATAAAATTCTGTTTGCAAAAACCAAGGATTATATAAAAAAGCGGTATCGGCAAACGGTTTATTCAAAATGAGGGAGGTGCTGAAAATGATTGAAAAATTAGCGCTTTACTTTGAATATCCGTTTGTGAGATATGCGCTGATAGTCGGAGTTTTGATAGCACTTTGCTCCTCGCTTTTGGGCGTTACTCTTGTACTGAAAAGATTTTCATTTATCGGCGACGGACTTTCACATGTGGCGTTCGGCGCAATGGCGATTGCCGGTGTTATGAATTTATCAAACGATATGCCGCTTGTGATAGTGATAACCGTAATCAGCGCAATACTGCTTTTGCGTTCCGGCGAAAAGGTTAAGATAAAAGGCGATGCGGCGGTTGCAATGATTTCCGTAGGCTCGCTTGCAATAGGATATTTACTGCTGAATATATTTTCAACATCAAGCAATCTGTCGGGCGATGTTTGCGGTACGCTTTTCGGTTCGACATCAATACTCGCACTGACGACAACCGATGTTTGGGTATGCACGGTGCTTTCACTTGTGACCGTAATTGTATTTATATTCCTGTACAACAAAATTTTTGCCGTTACATTTGACGAGAGCTTTGCGACGGCAACAGACACGAATGTTAATTTTTATAATTTGATTATAGCGGTGGTTATTGCCGTGATAATAGTTTTGGCTATGAACCTTGTAGGTTCGCTTCTTATCTCGGCGCTGGTTATTTTCCCCACTCTGTCCGCAATGAGAGTGTGCAAGAGCTTTAAGAACGTTACGATATGCTCGGCGATATTCTCCGTTGTATGCTCGTTTATGGGTATACTTGTTTTCGTCTTAGCAGGTACGCCGGTCGGCTCAACCATTGTTGCGGTTGATATTGTAGGATTTATGATTTTTGCCCTTATAGGTGCAATAGGAGGAAAAGGTAATGAAAAAATATAAAAGATTTATAAGCATAATTTTAGCGGCGGCATTTGTGTTTTCGGTATCGGCGTGCAGCTCGTCATCAGCCGAAGAGGAAACCACCGCCCAGCAGGAAACGACGGCTGAAAGCACTGCCGACAAGGCGGCAAGCGGCGTCGATGTTGACCTGACTGAGCTTAGCAGCACAATGGTATATTCCGAGGTGTACAATATGGTATACACGCCGGAGGATTATATGGGCAAAACCGTTAAGATGAACGGGACATTCAGCATATACGAGAGCGACGACAGGAATTACTACACCCGCCTTATATCCGACGCTACCGCCTGCTGTTCACAAGGAATTGAATTTGTGCTTGACGAGGATTATACATACCCCGATGATTATCCTGAATTAGGCTCTGAGATAACTGTCACCGGCACATTTGACACCTATACTGAGGGAGAACTGACATACTGCCAGCTTGTTGACGCAGTTATGCAGTAATCGTCTGCTGAAAATATTGACAAATCGAGGACGATGTGTTATTCTATGAATGGTTAGTTCTTGCTAACCAATACATAATAGGAGGTCTTCGGTATGAAAAAATATTTTCTAAAAATCGACGGTATGATGTGCGGTATGTGCGAGGCGCATATCAACGACTGCATTAGGAATAATTTTGCAGTCAAAAAGGTAAGCTCGTCACATTCTAAAGGCGAATGTGTAATTATATTCGAAAAGCTTGACGAGGAAAAGCTAAAGAAAATTATTGCCGACACGGGTTACGAGCTTAAATCCGTCGCCAGTGAGGAATATAAGAAAAAGTCAATTTTTTCAAAATTAAAAGGATAGTAAGCATATATTGATAACAGGGTTGTGAGAATAATTTTTCACAGCCCTGTTATTTTGCATAAATTTTATACGAATTTGCCAATACCTCACTCGCTTGTGCAATTTGTATAACTTTCTCTTTTTGTATTGCTAATTTTGGTGCATTATGATATTATGACTATGAATAAATAAACCTTTATACATCATTTCAAATTTTAAAATACTATTATGAAAAATTGTAATATTAAAAAATTAAGCTGTCGATTTTCCTGATTCTTACATTTATAATTATTCCGGTATTTTTAGGATACTATGTGGTATCTGACGGGATATTGATTTCCCTTTCACTTATTTTGATATTTATAGGCGCCAAATCGCTTGAAAACATTAAAAGAGCGATAATTTACTGCGTATGTCAAATTGCCTCCTGTGCATTTCTTTGGGCATATTACATTGCGGACAATTTTATAATTAAAAATGGAATTATTGTATATTTAATCGCCGCGGTAATTATATATCCCGTTATTTATATGATTCAAAATGACGCAAAGGATAAAAGGGAGGAGTGCGGTAAAAATGAATGACTTAACACATCAAATTATAATCGTTTTGCTGTCGCATTTTACGGTGGCAATACTGCTTTATGAGACGCTGAAAAAGCGGTCGTTTAAAAAACGACGATAGAATTTATTTGCTTTGCGGTTTTCAATTTGATAATGCATTTCTTGCTTGACGAAAGTATGTTTCTTTGGGCGGAAATTTTGCTTGCAATAGTATATATTCCAAATGCGGTAAGATATGCTTTGTTAAAATCATAGATAAATACAAGGAATTTAATATGAATATTAATAAATTTTTTGGAAACAGCGGAGTTTATAATACTCATCACAGCGGTGATTTTATCTTTAGTTCAGATTAAGCATTTCAGCATTCCGATATGCATATAAGCATTTCAGCATTCCGATATGCATAACAGCCACAGTATTATATTGTTCTTATGCAATAATTTCAGTAGTTAGGACAAGAATTTTAAAATAAGAGAAAGGAGGAGCTTTTATGAAAAAAATTTTTATAGTGATATTGGAAATTGTCATTTTAGTTTTTTCAAATGAATTGGGAATACTGTCAGCAATATAGACCTTTTTGTGTTTGATGATGGATATTCCGATGAAATAATGATGTCTTTTATCATTTGCAGCTCGTGGAGTTTTAAATTATTGGGAAGCATAATGATAA
>JAJQGZ010000128.1 GCA_021200075.1 Clostridiales bacterium
TCATAAAGTTTTAGACGATACACGGTAGTAGGGGCGGATATTATCCGCCCGCTTTATAATTGTTGTGCTAAAAGTCCCGAGAACTCGGTGTTCTCGGGACTTTTGTGCATTTTAAGCATTTATTATATAAACATTCTTTTTAAATTATCTGGCAAGAGGCATTTGGCGCTTGTCAGCAAATTTTTATACCTGTCCATATTGTACTGCGAATGTTTGGTTTCCTTGCTCCAAAGCTGAATTGTGCGGCTGTCCTCGCCGAAGCAGGCTGTCATCAGTGTTCCTATTGCCACCATTTTTACCTTTGACAAAATATCGTAATCATAAACGGCGATAAGAAAATATCTGAATATAAAATAAGAAGCGATATTCTCATTAAAATTTTCATCTGCAACAGCTTTAATGCTTGCGGAATTTACCTTTTGCGCCCACAAGGGATTGATAAGCTCCGGATTTTTAAACACATCGAAAAAATCAATATCATCGCTCGGGGACGGGTAATCATCCAAATCCTTTTGCAGTTCTTCTCCAAGCTCGAGCAAATTCATCATTCTGCGATTTATCGGCAAGCTTCTGTCCTGAACAACGGCAAAAGCCCTCTTCCTCGCCTTTACAAGATAACAATAGGTTTGAGCATCAATCTCGTTTAACTGCGGCGGAAGGTCGTTTTCGCTTGTAACAAAGATCATAGGCTCTTTGAGATTAAACATAATCTGCGACGCCGTAGGGCAGGAAAAGGAAAGCCCCATTTCCCTCGTGTTGCCGAAATCGTTGATGAACCTCGGGAACATTCGGCAGGTATAGGGAGTATGCTCTGCACCGATTGCAATATGCATATCGCATAAATTATCATTATTTAAAAACGGACAGCGTTTATCCTTGGTAAGGCGAAAAATCGTATTGCCGAATTCATCGCTGTCAAGAACAGAATCAATGCGTTTTCTTATCTCGGTATTCAAATCAAGAGTTTTGTAATAATCAAGGGAAGCGTAATCTGCGTCGACCTCCCAGCCGGCACAGCAGGAATCCGTACATTCACCGGCTATACATTTAAAATCATCATAAAATGACGGAGTGCGTAAAATCATATTATCACTTAATTGCAGACATCAGTCGTTTTCAAAAAAGAGGTGTGGAAAAATATCTTTCCGCCGTATCAGGCAAAACGGTCACAACGGTCTTGCCCTTGCCAAGCTTTTTGGCAAGCTTTTAGCCGCCGCAACATTGGTTCCGCTGCTGATACCACACATCAATCCCTCGAGCCTTGCCAAATCCTTTGAGGTTTGTATGGCTTCCTTGTCCGATATTATGCAAATATCCTCGTAAATATTTTTATTGAGAATTTCCGGTATAACGCCGTCGCCTATCCCCATTTGATTATGAGTACCGACGGTACCGCCGGCAAGTATCGCAGCATTCTCCGGCTCAACCGCCCAGATTGTAATATCGGGATTCTGCGCTTTGAGTACCTCGCCGATACCCGTTATCGTTCCGCCGGTGCCGATACCGGAGCAAAAGCCGTCTATCTTGCCTGCAACCTGCTCAAGAATTTCCAGCCCGGTGTGGTGACGGTGAACCATCGGGTTTGCAGGATTTTCAAACTGCTGAGGTATGTAAACATTCGGATTTTCTCCCCTCATTTTCAGCGCCGTATTAAGGCATTCCTCTATGCAGTCGCCGATGTTGCCGCTGTTGTGTATCGTTATAACGCTTGCGCCGTAATGCTCAACAAGAAGCCGCCTTTCGATACTTACGGAATCGGGCATTATTATAATGGTTTTATATCCCTTTACCGCACCGACAAGAGCAAGACCTATTCCCTGGTTTCCGCTTGTAGGCTCAACGATAATCGTATCCTTGCCTATCAAGCCTTTCTCCTCGGTGTCGCAAATCATATTATACGCCGTTCTTGTTTTTATCGAACCGCCGACATTAAGACCCTCGAACTTGACGAGTATCTGCGCCGAGTCCTCATCGGGTATGGCATTGAGCCTGACCATAGGCGTATGCCCGATAGCTTCAAGAATATTATTATAAATCATATTAATTACGCCTTTCATAAAATTTAATAGTAAAGCTTTATTTTAACATTCCCGTATATCTTACACTCTTACGGCAAAAACGCAATATAATATAATTTATTGAAATAATACTCCCGTAATGATAATATATATTTAGGCGGTGAGATTATGATTAAAAAATACAGACCTTATATTATCACATTTTACATTCTTTCGGCGATAAGTTTAGTTGTCGCATCATTTTACGACTTGCAAATTGACATATCGCTTAATAACCCCGACAATATATTCGCTCAGTGGCTGAGGAATACCGGCGAAATGCCGAGCAGACTGATATGTCCGCTTGCCGGAGCGGTGCTTTATTACACCTGTTCAAAAAAATTGAAAAAATTATCGCCCTGATTATCGAACTCGGCGGTTCGGCATATCTCGGATACCATATAGCCGACTATTTCTTTGCTGAAAATCAAATTATTTTCGGCATAGTTTACGGAATCGGAATAGGCTTGATAGTACTCTTTGCAGGCAGATATGTACGCCTGACGAAAAGGCAAAGACCGCATTTTTAAAAGCTCTCGCCGTATATGGCATAGCGATAATGGCAATCCAGCTTCTTACAATCGAGGGGCTTAAATACCTGTGGGGCAGAGTAAGATTTCGTGATTTACTTGCGGCAGGCAGCTACGACGAATTTACGCCGTGGTATCAAATCAACGGGATAAACGGCAACAAATCCTTCCCGAGCGGACACACAGCCGGAGCCGGTATGAGCTATTTGCTGATGTTTATGCCGTATCTTTCAAAAAACAAAAACAAAAGCTGTGCCGTCTGCTTTTTAATGGCGTTGATTTACACATCGGCAGTGGCGTATACAAGGCTTGTTATGGGTGCGCATTATCTGAGCGATGTCACGGCAGGAGGCTTAATCAGCTTTACGATAGTGATAATCGCCGTTGCGATTTTTGATAAACGCAGTGCAAAAAAGCTGAATTTGAGCTGAGATTAAAACATCAGTCCCGATGCGATTTTACAAAATCAATAATACTCTCCCTGTCGTTTTCAAGCTCTGAGGATATTACAGCCGACAGGATTTCTTTGAGTTTATCCCCGATTTCCTTTCCCTCAAATCCGAGAGCGATTAAATCATTCCCGCTTACATCAAGGTCTTTTACTGTAAAC
>JAJQGZ010000085.1 GCA_021200075.1 Clostridiales bacterium
ATATTAAATATGGACATAGAATATATTTAACACCGTTAATTAAGTTTTAATTCAGATTAGGTTAAAAAAAAATATTGACTGACTTTAAATTATCTGTATTCAATTAAATCTGTGTATGCTTTATGTTAAAAATGCATTAAATAATATTTGCTTTCGATAAAGCAACATAAACTAAAAACAAATATTATTCGCAGTAAATCGGCGAAGTAACGGCAAGCACTCTTTCACTTCCGGCGACGGTTCCCCAAAGCTCCGCTCTGTACCAATTACCCTTTTTAAGCTCAACCTCGGCGTCAGGTTCGTCAAAAGAAATTTCGAGAGCCGTTTTCCCGCCGTTGGTAACAATTTTTATGCTCCTGTAAACGACATATTCACCGCCCATATATTGCGAACGCAAATGAATATCGGTAAAAAAGCTTGCGGTATACTTTCCACTTTTTGCGGTATCTCCCACCGAATACACTTTATCATTTGACTTTAAAGTAAAGAAAAACTTGGCGGAATTTGAAACAACCGTTCTTCCCTCTTTAATCGCTTTCAATGCAGATGCCGGACTGACGCTGTCCATATCAAGATAAGTGCAGCCATAATGACCGCTTCCCTCCAAACGGTGCCAGTCTCTGCCGTACACTGCGGAAATCTTACATCCACTGTCAAGAAGCGAAGTCCATAATTTGAACGCTTTTTTATTTTCACTGCTCTCGCTCATCAAATCTTCGTGCCAAATTTCCATATAATCCACTTGATTCCAATCGCTGATTAGGAACTCCCACCGACCGCCTGTACAAATCGGAGAGCCGAGCTGGTAAGGATGTGCAATTCCGACAACGCCCCCAGCGGCTTTTACAAGAGAAATCTTTTCATCAATATTATTCGGCACAGCGTCACGCCAATCGACAAACTCATTTACTCCGAGTACAAGCATATGCCCGAAATATGTAGTCCATTCAATGCCGTGTATCGCCGGAATAATGGAATCGTCAAGCTCAAGGCAGCCTGAAAATGTGTTATGGTCGGTCAATGCAATCAGAGCGAGACCGTCGTCCTTTGCACAGTGCTGAAGCTCGTGTACATTAAAATCGCCGTCAGAATGAACGGTGTGGCAATGAAGCTCACAAGGACAATAGCTCATATATTTCGACCTCCTTGTACAGTCAGATTGTATTTAACATCGCAGCTGACGCTGTGAACATTCAAGACAATTCGCCATTTGTCGGAGTGAATCTCCCCTTTTAAAAATCCGGGAGAAGCCGAATCACGGCTTATAATATGCTCCTGGTTGCTGTCCTGCCTGTGAGCGGCGCCCCTGTATTCGCCGTTATCATCAACGGAAACAGTGATAAGATTTTTAATTGGCAAATACTCCGCAAGCTGTGCGGACGGCTTTTCATTATATTTATAAAAGCACTCGCTCACAAGCGCAATTGACTTTTGCTTATCTGCAAGCGTTTTGGGAGAATAGGAAAAGTTTATCTTCAAAAAAGAAGTATTTTCCGAAACATCAAACTCGTGAACAATATTTTTTTTATTATCTTTTTCGGTTATTTTACCTTGGACATTTAAAATCAACATAGCTTCGCCCTTATTTAATATATTAAAATTACCGCAAAAAATACGGTGAAACTTTGCAAATAATACTATATTAAATTATAATTGATAAGCTCGTTTTTTTCAACATTTCAATTTATTAATTAATAATTCAATTCATTAAAAACAAAAGGCTGTTGGTAAAACGCTTAAAACGCTCAAAAGTCCCGAGAACTCAATATTCTCGGGACTTTTGAATTGCAATTAAAAGCGGGCGGATAATATATCCGCCCCCCTACAAAATATAAATTAATTAGGCGTGATTATTGGTGCTTTACCGGCAGTATAAGCACCTGCGCTTGCAAGTGCTTTAATTTTTCTATTCGGATTTTTTTCTTTTTATCCTTATCTTTTTTAGATTTTGGCTCTACAATCGCAAGCGTTGCGCAGTAAACAGCTTTTGCTCCGTAAATCTTCAGCATTTTGGTACATTCGTTAAGAGTTGAGCCGGTAGTCTTCACATCGTCGATAAGAAGAATGGTTTTTCCCTCGACATATTCCTTGTCGATAACATCAAACGCTCCGTAAAGATTAACTTTGCGCCGGCGAGCGGACAGCTTCTTCTGCGGTTTTGTATGCTCAACTTTTACAAGAAGAGGCTTCATCGGTACTTTAAGTATCTGCGCAAGCTTTTCCGCAAGAATTTCCGACTGATTATATCCCGTTTAAAAGAAGACAGTTTGGTCATAAGAACGAATGTAACGGTATCAAATGAAATATCGCTGTAATTATCGTTTGCGGTCTTTGCCATATCACGGGCGAACCTGGCGGACAGAAACCGCATATCCGAACTCTTGTAACGGTGAACGGCGAGAACAACATTATCCTTGTAGTAATAAGGGGCGACAATCTGCTTATATTCCGCCTTATTATCACATTTGCAATCCTTACGGGCGCAACCGCAAGAACGGCACAGCGGCGGATTTATTACAGGAAGCGACAGGCAGTCGGGGCATACGGTATTATGAAGTTCCGTCACCTCACCGCAAAACTCGCAGCGATTGGGAACAAAAACCTTTGAAAAACGAAAAATTGCTGCTTTAAAATCATTCATACTGTTAGATAAGGAGAAGCCTTTTCATATATCTTATCGCCGATACCCTTAATATTTTTAATTTGCTCGACACTTGTATATGAACCGAGGTATTCTCTGTACTGAATTATTACTTCGGCTCTGACCTCGCCTATACCCGGGACAGCTTGCAAATCCGAAGCGGTGCAGGTATTGAGATTTATTACACCTACGGTAGCGGCTGCGGCGGAGGAAGTGGTTGTTTGATCCTCTGTGGTTACGGCTTCGCTCTCTGCAACATCTGCGGCATAAGAAAAAGCCAAGGTACTCGCAGTGACATAATCACTCGAACTCTCGGCAACTGTAGCAGAATATGATGAAGCAACTGCCGAGGACGATATATCGCTTGCTGACACTGTGGTATCAATTACGCTTTCCTCTTCGGCTACTGACGGCTGGGACAGTGAAATATAAAACAGCAATGCGGAAACCATTATCAAAGCAATGCCGAGCATTATAAGGCTATGGAGCTTGCTGACGCTCATTTG
>JAJQGZ010000114.1 GCA_021200075.1 Clostridiales bacterium
TGGACTCTATTAAACTTTTACACGGAAGTGTTCAACTTGCACTTGCAATTTTCGCAAGTTTTACACCATGGTACATAAACAATTAATTATTGTAAAAAAATTTTTATCGGTAACCGTATCAAGCGGAGTAACATCTATAGGAAGAGAAGCGTTTTCAGATTGTACAAAAATGAAAAAGATAACAATTTCTAATAGTGTGACAAGTATAGGCGATGTGGCATTTGGCGCCTGTACAAGTTTAACAAGCACAACTATACCGAAAAGTATAATAAGTATAGGCAATAATGCATTTGGCGGTTGCTCAGGTTAAAAAAGCATAACAATCCCAGACAGCGTAAAAATCATAGGCGAAGAAGCATTTTATAATTGCACAAGTTTAAAAAGTATAACAATTTCCGACGGTGTTACAAGTATCGGCGATAGTGCATTTTACGGTTGCACAAGCTTAACAAGCATAATAATACCCGACAGCGTAACCGAAATAGGCAAAAAATGCATTTAAAAATTGCAAAAATTTATCCGTCGCAACAGTCGGAGATAGTGTTATAAGCATAGGCAACAATGCATTTTACAAAACCGCATACTACAACGATTTATCAAATTGGGAAAACAGCGTATTATAGCGTATTATAATATATAGGCAATTATTTGATTAAAGCAAAAGTGTCTGACAGTGAAGAATATGAAATAAAGGACGGCACTTTGTGCATTGCCGCTAATGCGTTTTCGGATATGGAAAAGCTTGAAAGTATAATAATCCCCGACAGTATTAAAGGTATAGGGAAAAGTGCATTTAAAAATTGCGAAAGCTTATCAACCGTTACAATAGGAGATAACATAACAAGAATTGGAAGCGTAGCATTTTACAATACATCATATTATAACGATACATCAAACTGAAAAAAGGGTGTATCTATATCGGCAATTATCTTATAAGAGCAAATAACACGGTAAGTAATAACTATAAAATAAAGAACGGCACATTAACCATTGCCGATCTTGCGTTTAAAAAACGCAAAAATTTAAAAAGTATAACAATTTCAAGCAGTCTGAAAAATATAGGCAAGGATGTATTTTTGAACAGTTACAAACTGAAAACGGCAAAAAGTTGTATTCAAATTGGGCAACGGATATTTAAAAATTTCAAAACCAAATAACCAATCTACTTACAGCCGATAAACGACTGTAAAATATAAAACGAAGGAGTTAATTCAATGAAAAAGTTTATCTCACTATTCCTATCAATCACAATGCTCTTTACCCTTACGGCGGGTATTGAACTGTCGGCTCAAGCTTCAGGTTGGATTGATAATTCGCTTGAAGTTGAGTATGATACAACATATACCGCCGAACCCTCAACGCTTGATGCCGGAGAGCATAAAAGTGATATGGGAGTCACTATTGACAGATATTTTGATGCTTTTAAATTTACTGTTCCTGTCAAAGGTACGGTTACTCTGAATATGAATGCCCAAAGCAAGAATTATTTGCCCAAAACATACGAAAGTAGAATAGACTATCTTATATACAGTGATAACAATGTAGATGAAGAATTAGATGTCAGCTATACCACGATAAATTCTGGTTTCAGTTCTGCTCGTAATATGTATTACGGCGAATATGAGTGGACATTGTCCGCCGGAACATATTATCTTTTTGTTTGAATATGATTACAATAGCTTTTGGGGATTTTACCAAGAGGGCAGTTGTGAGTTTTCTTTAACATATAAGCCTGTATTGGGAACTCCGTCAATTTCTAAAGCTTCTGCTCGCAATAAAACAAGTTTAAAGATGTCTTGGAGTAAAGTGGGCGGAGCAACAGGCTACCAAATCCAATATGTAACAAACAAAAAGTTCACCAAAAACAAAAAGACCGTTACAATCAAAAAGGCTTCAACCACTTCAAAAACGATCAAAAAGTTGAAGTCCAAGAAGACTTATTATGTCCGTGTTCGCACATACAAAACCGTCAACGGAAAGAAATATTATTCTTCTTGGTCAACGGTCAAAAAAGGTCACAACCAAATAATTACAAAAAAATCCTCGGATTCGTATGAACCCGGGGATTTTTGCATAGTGTTTTATGGTATAAATGACTGCAAGCAATTACGAATTTTTGATTCTGTCGGTTACTTCCTGCGCTTCTTTGTAAATCTTTTCAACATCAAGCGTCGGGAATTTTTCGTCCGCGTAAAGGATTTTTCCGTTTACCACAGTCATTCTCACATTGTCCTTTGAACTGCTGTAAAAAATGTTTTTTGTGATGTTATTAATCGGCTGCATATTGGGTCTGTGCATATTGATAACCGCAAGGTCGGCGGTTTTGCCGATGTCGATACAGTCGTAGTCGTCAAGCCCCATACATTTGGCAGAGCCGATTGTCGCCGCTTTTAAAACCTCGTCGGCGTCCATTGCGGAAGCGTCCTTGTTCTTGATTTTCTGCAACGCACATATCAGATACATTTCTCTGAACATATCAAGAGCGTTGTTTGAGCTTGCTCCGTCCGTGCCTATTGCAATATTCACTCCGTCGTTAAGTAGCTTTTCGGCAGGTGCAACACCTGATGCAAGCTTGCAATTTGACCCTGCGTTTATAATTGCCAAGACATTTCTTTTTTTGAAAATTTCAATATCTTCGTCGCTTATCCATATGCTGTGGAAAGCTCCGCCGCCATAATTGAAAAGCCCTAATTTTTCAAAAAGCTCGGTAGGGGTTTTATTGCATCGGTGGATACAGTCGGATGTTTCTTCCATAGTTTCGCTCGAGTGCATAAATACCAGCACTTCGTATTTTTCGGCGAGCTTTGCAATGCCTTTCATTATTGATTTATCGGTTGTGTATTCTGCGTGGAAACCTAATTTGTAACTTATCAGTTCATTATAACTATTATATTCATTATAATATTCTTCAAGCTTTTCAAGGGATTCCTTAAAATTATTTACCGCACCGCACATAACGGTTCTGAATCCCGTGTCAATGCTTGCTTTCGCCATAGCCTCCGGGAAATAGTACATATCAAAGCAGGCGCTGATTCCGCTTGTCAGATATTCGAGAAACGCAAGTCGGGAAAGCTTATAAATATCATCTGCCGTAAGTAA
>JAJQGZ010000211.1 GCA_021200075.1 Clostridiales bacterium
GATTATGAATAAATTTGAAAATAAGGTAGATTTTGTAGCATTAATATCAGTTACCAACGCAAATTCAAACGGCGACCCGCTCAACGGCAATCGCCCGAGAACCGATTACAATGGCTTCGGCGAAATTTCAGATGTTTGTATTAAGCGTAAGATAAGGAACCGTATGCAGGATATGGGGCAGGAGATTTTCGTTCAGTCGGACGACCGTTGCGACGACGGCAAAATTTCCCTCAAAGACCGTGCGAACGAAACGCTCTCAAAGATAAAGGACGAGAACGAGTTTATTTCAATCGCCTGCGACAAGTGGATTGATGTACGCACATTCGGTCAGGTATTTTCGTTCAAATCATTTGCGTGCAAATCCGTCGTGTAGGAGGCCCCGTGTCAATTCACCAGGCAACCAGTATTGACCCTGTCGAGGTTGAATCGATGCAAATCACAAAGAGCGTCAGCGGAGAGAGAAAGGACGCAAGCACCAGAAGCATCGATATTATGGGAACAAAGCATTTTGTCCGCTTCGGCTTGTATGAAATCAAAGGCTCGATTAATGTTCAGCTTACTCAGAAAACAGGCTTCTCGGAGGAGGACACTCAGATTGTTAAAAAGTGCCTTGCAAGTTTATTTGTAAACGACGCTTCTTCAGCCCGTCCGGACGGCTCTATGGAGGTTGTTAAATTATATTGGTTTAAGCATAATTGCAAGGACGGTGTCGTTGTTCCGTCGGAAGTCGGCGATTACGATATTACGGTTAATGAATTACCTGATTTAAGCTGTGAAGAAGTCGACTGTTTATAATGAAGACGAATTCCTGATGATTTCGGGAATACAGCATTTTTCGTTTTGCCGCAGGCGGTGGGCACTGATTCATTTAGAGGAAAAATGGAATGAAAATTATCTTACTGTTGAAGGCAGAGTAATGCACGAGCGAGTGCATAATTCGGATGTTGTCGATTATCACAATTCGATTATCACCTACAGGGATATGGCGGTCAAGTCGGCAGAGCTTGGTATAACCGGCAGGTGCGATGCGGTTGAATTTGTCCCTTGTGAAAACGGGATAGAGCTTTTCGGCAAACCGGGGCAGTGGTCGGTTCGTCTCGTTGAATACAAGCACGGCAACGGTAATTTTAAAGAAAGCGACCGCTTGCAGCTTATTGCACAGGTAATGTGCCTTGAGGAAATGTTTTGCTGTGATATTGATTATGCCTTTGTGTTTTATAATCAAACTCACCGCCGTGACAAGGTGCAGGCATCGGCAGAGCTTCGTGAAAAGCTTAAATCAATGCTTCTCGAAATGTACGATTATTATAATCGTGGATATACTCCGAGGGTTAAAACCGGTCAAAAGTGCAGGAATTGCTCGCTCAAAGATATTTGTATTCCTCAGTTACCTAAACGGCTTACTGTTGAAAAATATCTTGAAAATGCTTATGAGGACAGGGAAGCATGAAAAAATTACTTAATACACTGTATGTCACAAGCGAGGACGCATACCTTTCGCTTGACGGCGAAACCGTAAAAATAACCTTTGCAGACAGCTCAAGCGAATTTATTCCGCTGATAAATTTACAGGGGATAGTTTGTTTCTCATACAAGGGTGCTTCTCCTGCCCTTATGGGTAAATGCGCCGACAGTGGCATAATGCTTTCGTTTTATACCCCGAGGGGCAGATGCCTTGCGGATTCCGGCAACAGTTATTCGAGCAATGTTCTTTTACGCAGAACGCAGTACAGATATGCCGATGATTTCCATTCCCTTGATATTGCAAAATCCTTTACGCTCGGCAAGCTGTATAATTCAAAATATCTTATGTTGCATTTTTGCAGGGATCATCCTATGCAGATTGATACCGAAGCCGTAAAAATCTCCGCCGGGCGGATTACAGATTATATCGTCGATATTAAATCTTGCGATAATTTTGATACTTTAAGAGGTATCGAGGGTAATTCAGCGGCGGAGTATTTCGGCGTATTCAATCAGTTCATTTTGCAAAACAAAAGCGATTTTGCTTTTAACGGCAGAAACAGACGACCGCCTACGGATAATATCAATGCGCTTTTGTCATTTTCGTATTCGCTTTTAATGAGCGAGTGTTTTTCCGCTCTCAGGAACGTTGGGCTGGATCCGTATGTCGGTTTTATGCATACGGATCCCCGGGCAGAAAATCGCTTGCGCTTGATTTAATGGAGGAATTTCGCAGTGTGTACGCCGACCGATTTGTTTTAACTCTGGTTAATAATCGTATCGTGGACGGCTCCGATTTTGAAATTCAGCAAAGCCAAGCGGTTTTTATAAAGGACGATGCCCACAAAAGGATTATTTCCGAGTGGCAAAAAAGGAAATCCGCCGAGATTGTTCACCCGTTTTTAAAAGAAAAAATCCCTTGGGGCTTGGTGCCGTATGTTCAGGCAATGCTTCTTGCACGATATTTGAGGGGAGATATTGACGGATACCCTCCGTTTTTTTGTGGAAATGATATGCTTATTTTAGTTGCATACGATGTTGAAATTTCAACCCCGTCCGGTAAAAAAGACTTAACAAGGTTGCAAAAATTTGCAAAAATTACGGTCAAAGAGTTCAAAATTCTGTTTTTGAGTGTAATATTGACTCGGCGGCGTATGTTCTTTTTAAATCGGAATTGCTCTCGGTTATAAACGAAAAGACCGATAATCTTCGCCTTTATAATCTCGGCAACAATTATTTTGCAAAAATCGAGCAGTTCAGTGTTAAAAACGAGCTTGATATTGACGGCGATTTGATACTGCAGCCTCAGTGCGGGGTGCAATCACTTTGTATTTTGCCGTCAGGTTCGCACCGCAATTCGGCTTGATATTTCCCTGCGTTTGTTGTAAAATGAAATTTGCAGGGGGTTGAATTTTTAAAAATACCGATTTTCTTGTGCAAAAAGGAGAAAAATCGGCGTAAATTTTGTTACTTTTTGCTGTCGCTCCCTCTTGCAGGGAGCGTGGATTTAAATTGCCGTAATCGGGGGTTTATCCGCCGATTTTAAGTGGAGCTGTAAAAAAACAGCAAAGCAAAAACCGGGATTCACAGAAAAAGTGAGTCC
>JAJQGZ010000119.1 GCA_021200075.1 Clostridiales bacterium
CACCTGCACCGCATCATGATATTTATTCTATCGAGAATTTGCGTCAGCTTATCTGGTCTTTAAAACAGGCTACCGATAATAAAAAGCCTGTTTCCGTCAAGATTGCCGCCGTTCACCAAGATTGCCACCGTTCACAATGTTGCGGCTATTGCCTCCGGTTGTGCAAGAGCCGGAGCCGATATAGTTGTTATCGACGGATTCAGAGGCGGTACCGGCGCCGCTCCAACCCGTATAAGGGATAATGTCGTCATACCGGTTGAGCTTGCGCTTGCCGCAGCCGACCAAAGGCTCAGGGACGAGGGTATACGCTCGAGCGTATCGCTTGTTGCTGCAGGTTCGTTCAGATGTTCGTCGGATATAGTAAAAGCCATTGCTCTCGGAGTGGACGCTTGTTATATAGCTTCGTCTGCACTTATCGCAATGGGCTGTCATATGTGCCAAAGCTGTAATACGGGCAAATGCAACTGGGGTATCGCCACTCAGCGTCCCGACCTTATTAAAAGGCTTAATCCCGAAATTGCATATAAAAGAGTTGTAAATCTCATAAATGCATGGAACCACGAGATTAAAGAAATTATGGGCGGTATGGGTATCAACTCGGTCGATTCGCTCAGAGGCAACAGATTTATGCTCAGAGGTATCGGCTTGAGTGAAAAAGAGCTTGAAATACTTGGCATTAAGCACGCCGGAGAATAAGGAGGTAGTCAATACGAAAAAGGTTTTCGCAAATGAAGAACTTTGCATAAACTGCCGACTTTGCGAGGTTTATTGCAAAACAGCTCATTCAAAATCAAAGGATACGGTCAAGGCATATAAATATGAATCACCCGAGCCTGTCAGCAGAATTGCCGTCAGCGGAGGGCGTATGGCTTCCGTTGCAGTAAACTGCCGTCATTGTGATGATCCCGCCTGTGTTAAGACTTGTATCACCGGCGCAATGACTAAGGATAAAAAACAGGAATTGTCTCCGTCAACGAGGATAAATGTATCGGTTGTATGACTTGTCTTGCGGTTTGTCCCGTAGGATGCATAAAGCAGGGCAATATTGCATTCAAATGTGATTTGTGCGGCGGCGACGAACCCGCCTGTGTAAAGAATTGCCCCAACGGAGCATTGATATGGCTTGAAGCAGGAGGCGGAGAAAGACGAAATATGTTATTATAGGCGCTTCCGCCGCAGGTCTTGCAGCAACGGAGGAAATTAGAAAGAACGATAAAATCGGCTCGGTTACTCTGATTACCGAGGAAGATTATCTTCCGTATTCCAGGCCGTCAATCAGTTATTATCTTAAAGGCAAGGTTAA
This sequence comes from Clostridiales bacterium, assembly GCA_021200075.1. Taxonomy (GTDB): domain Bacteria; phylum Bacillota; class Clostridia; order Oscillospirales; family Acutalibacteraceae; genus Eubacterium_R. The sequence goes on from JAJQGZ010000119.1 coordinate 1,304, forward strand.
AGCAAGCGATATGGCTTTGCGTAAGACCGCCCAGTATAAATACCTTAATATAAATGTTGTAACTTCAACAAAAGTCACTTCAATAGATAGGGAAAAGAAAGTTGTCAAAGCCGGCAAAGGAAAAGCTTTTCTTATGACAAGCTTTGCCTTTGCACCGGCTCAAAGCCTTTGTCCCTCCTATGGAAAATGTGGATAACAAATCAAACGCTCTTACTTTTCTCGATTTTGCGTCAGTTAAGGAAGTAAAAAGGCTTGCAAACGAAAATACAAAAGCCGTGGTTATCGGAGCGGGTCTTATCGGAATGAAAGCCGCAGAGGGTCTTGCAAAGATATGCAAAAGCGTTGATGTTGTCGAGCTTTCGCCGAGGGTACTTCCGTCAATACTTGACGCCTCCTCCGCAAAGCTGGTAAAAAGCATCTTGAAAATAATTCGATTCGCTTCCATCTCGGCAATACGGTTGTAAAGGCTGTTTCAAAAGGTAAGACAATTACCTCCGTTGTTTTAAAGGACAGTAAAAAGCTGAAATGCGATTTGCTGATTCTTGCTGTCGGAGTTCGTCCTCAAACCGAGCTTGCCGAAAAGGCGGGTCTTGAAGTGAACAGAGGTATAATCACTGATATTCACACAACGCAGACGAGCGACAGCGATATTTATTCGGCAGGTGATTGCTGTGTTTCCGAGGATATGCTCGACGGTTCAAAAAAGGTTATCGCTCTTTGGCCCAATGCCATACATCAGGGTATCGTTGCAGGCAGTCAAATGTCGGGCGGCAATATTGAGCTTGACAGTACTTATTCTGTAAATGCCATTGACTTTTTCGGTTTGCGTATATGCACCTGCGGACTTATAAATGTGCAGGGAGAGCAGTATACCAATAGGGTTAAAGCAGACGGCGCTTCTTATAAAAGGCTGGTATTTGAGGGCAATAAGTTTGTCGGATATGTGCTTATTAATTCAAGCAAAAACGCAGGTATATACGCGAGCCTTGTGTCCGGCAGGGTAAGCATTGATTCCTTGCAGGGCGATATAATGGATAAACCCGATATATTTATGTTTGACAAAAATACAAGAATAACAAAGCTGAGAGGGGGAGTCAAAAATGATGATTGAAGCAGGGCTTACCCGTTACGAAAAGGTAAACGACGAGATTAAAAAGGAACTCACAAAACGCAAAAAGGTTACCGTAAAGGATGTAAACGGTCAGCGGTATATCGGCTGTGCGCTCGACGAGGGCAAAACCGTTGAAATTTACGGCACTCCGGGCAACGATATGGCTTGCTATCTAAACGGCGGCAAGGTAGTTGTTTACGGCAACTGCCAAGATGCGGTCGGCAACACAATGAACGGAGGAGAAATTATAGTTCACGGTCATTCGGGCGATGCAATGGGCTACGGTATGTGTGATGGTCAAATTTATATCCGTGATAATGTTGCCTGTAGGGGCGGTATTCATATGAAAGAATTTCGCTCAATGCGTCCCGTGCTTGTTATCGGTAAAAATGCCGGCTCTTTCCTCGGGGAGTATATGGCAGGGGGAACCATCGTTCTTTTGGGTCTCGGTATGAAACGGGGCGAAAAGCTTTTCGAAACACACTGTGCTTCCGGTATGCATGGCGGTAAGATTTTTTGTTCGAGGAGCTTTCCCTAAAAATAATATCAGTGATAACATAAAAATAACGGATCTTGACGATTCAGATAAAAAAGAACTCGAAAGTTATATAAAAAAGTATTGCAAATATTTTAATGATGATTATAAT
>JAJQGZ010000216.1 GCA_021200075.1 Clostridiales bacterium
ATTGCTATAGAAACATCGTTTTCGTGCAAATGCGGTTCACCAAACATCGTCCAAAAACACGGAACCAAAGACTTTGCTGGGTCCCCGATTATTTTTTGCAGGATTGTTGTTTGTTTATAAACATCATTTTCGGGCGAACACAAATCGTCAATACAATAATCAGAATGTCATTTGTTTGGCAGTGTCGGCTTCACTGAGAAGTGCACCGGCGGCAGGCAAATTCTTTGCACGGTAACGCCAGGGCTTTTCAAACTCGCCCTCTCTATACTCACGAATCGAAACAACCTTTTGATTCTTTTTAAGCTTCATAGCAGAAATACCTTGGGTATCTTTAGTCGATTTCGGCAAAATCGCTCCGGTATTTATAAGCAGGAAACGCTCGGCGGACGAACCGAGAACAAGTTCGGTATCTTCCTTAATATATATTGCCTGAGCAAGGGGCGCTTTTGAACTGTATGCGTTAATAAGCTTTTTTCTGTTCGTCTTAGTTGCGTAAGCGGACATATCCACCTTGGCAAGCTTGCCGTTTTCAAAAGCAAAAATCATATAGCCGGTATATTCGCTGAGTACAGCTGTATAAACAACCTGCTCGTCCTGCGCCATTTCAAGCTTTGAGGGGACATATTCACCGAGAACAGAGGCTTTTGTATCCGTAAAATCATCAACCTTTGATTTATAAACCCGACACTGATTGGTAAAGAACAAAAGCTCATCCCTGTTTGAACATTCAACTTCCTGAATAACAGAGTCTCCCTCTTTTACCTTTTGCTCACCGCTCATACGGAGATTTGCGGTTTTTATCTTTTTGAAATATCCCTGCTCCGTAATAAAGAGAGTGACGGAATAATCGGGAACTTCGTAAACCTCTTCTTCAACTTCTTCCGAGGTATCGTAAAGAATCTCACTTTTCCTGCCGGTGTCGTATTTTTTAGCAACGGCATCAAGCTCGGTAATGATGATTTTCTTCATCTTATTTTTGCTTGAAAGCGTTGATTCGAGGTCGGCAACATCATTTTCAAGCTGTTCGATATCCTTAATTCTTTTAAGGATATATTCACGGTTTAGATGACGGAGCTTAATCTCGGCAACATATTCTGCCTGAATTTCATCAATACCGAAGCCTATCATAAGATTCGGCACTACCTCTGCTTCACTCTCGGTTTCTCTTATAATTTTTATTGCCTTGTCAATATCAAGAAATATTTTAGACAGACCTTTGAGCAAATGAAGCTGTTTTCTCTTTTTATCAAGATTGAAATTAATTCTTCTCCTGATACATTCAAGGCGAAAATCAATCCATTCGAGAAGTATGCTTTTAACGCCCAAAACCATAGGTCTGCCCTTGATAAGAACATTAAAATTACAACTAAAAGAATCCTGCAAGGGAGTCATTTTATATAGCTTTGTCATAAATTTATCAGGGTCTATTCCTCGCTTGAGGTCGATTGTAATTTTAAGACCGGATAAATCCGTTTCGTCCCTTATATCGCTGATTTCCTTAATTTTATTGGTTTTAACAAGCTCGATGATTTTATCAATAATCGCTTCGGATGTGGTTGTAGGCGGTATCTGGATAATATCAATACAGTTATATTTTTTATCGTAGGTATACCTCGCTCTAACCTTTACCGAACCTCTGCCGGTTGAATAAATCTTTTCAAGCTCGTCCTTGTCATAAAGAATATATCCGCCGCCGACAAAATCGGGTGTAAGAAGCGTATCGCTGACAATATGGTTGGGATTTTTCATAAGTGCAATCGTAGTGTCGCATATCTCTCTGATATTAAACGACGCAATAGACGAAGCCATACCGACTGCGATACCGGTTGTCACATTACAAAGGACTGTAGGGAAAGTAACCGGCAAAAGAGTCGGCTCTTTCATTGTATTATCGTAATTGTCAACAAAATCAACGGTATCGGATTTAATATCGTCAAACAGCTCGTGGCATATCGGGGCAAGCTTTGCTTCCGTATAACGGGATGCCGCATACATCATATTTTTACTGTATGCTTTACCGAAATTACCCTTTGATTCAACAAAGGGATAAAGCAAGGTTTCGTTACCTCGTGACAGACGAATCATAGTTTCGTAAATAGCGGCATCGCCGTGAGGATTTAACTGCATAGTTCTGCCGACAATATTTGCACTTTTGATTGTTCCGCCCTGCAACAGACCCATATTATACATTGTATAAAGTAATTTTCTGTGCGAGGGTTTAAAACCGTCGATTTCCGGAATAGCACGGGAGAGGATTACGCTCATTGCATAGGGCATATAGTTTTGAGTGAGGGTATCGGTAATCACCTCATCATTGATTGAACCCGCTCCTTTGATGTGAACATTCTCAGAAAGAGAATCATTTGTATTTTTTTCTGCTTCCTTTTTTCTCTTTGCCAAAACTATCCCTCCTTAGCTTACATCTGCGGCACCAATATAGAGATGACCGTAATCGGAAATATACTCTTTCCTGCCGTCAAGATTATCGCCGAGCAATAAATCAAACATCTGCGAAGTTTTTTGCGCATCATCGGGCGTTACTTTAATCAGGCGCCTTGTTGCGGGATTCATAGTTGTAAGAGCCATCATTTCCGCTTCGTTTTCACCGAGACCTTTTGAACGCTGAACGGTGTATTTTTCTTCGCCGATTTCCTTTTTAATCTCGTCCATTTCAATTTCATTATAAGCAAAATAGGTTTGATCCTTGCAGGTTACCTCGTACAACGGAGATTCCGCAATATAGACCTTGCCGGCTTCTATAATCTTTGGCATAAGTCGGTAAATCATAGTGAGAATAAGCGTTCTGATTTGAAAGCCGTCAACATCGGCATCGGTGCAAATAAGAACCTTTGACCAGCGGAGATTGTTAATATCAAACATTGACAAATCCTTAGCCGCCTTGCTTTTAACTTCTACACCGCAACCGAGCACCTTGATAAGGTCGATAATAATTTCGTTTTTAAATATCTTATCATAATCGAATTTTAAACAATTGAGAATTTTACCCCTCACGGGAATAACAGCTTGGAAAGAAGCGTCCCTCGCCTGTTTACAGGCAC
>JAJQGZ010000188.1 GCA_021200075.1 Clostridiales bacterium
TTAATATTTTATACACCTTATATAATATAACAAGTTGTACAATAAATCAAGCCTTTTCTGTAACTGTTTTGTAAGCTAAAGGTTACAAAATTTAAAAATTACGGCGTTTTTTATTTATAACCGTAATTTAAAAATTGCGTTTTCGGCTGCTTTTGCAATTCATTTGTGATATTTTGAATTGTTTGATATTGAAAAAGCCCTGTACACCTGCTCAAGCAAAACCATTCTCGTAAGCTGGTGCGGAAGCGTCATTTTACCGAACGAAAGCTTGTAACCGCCGAGCCTTTTTACCTCGTCGCTCAAGCCGTATGAACCGCCGATAACAAAGCAGATTGACGAAGTGTTAAGAGAAATTCTTTCAATCAAAGCTGAAAAATCGGGGCTTAAATATTCTTTTCCCTCTATACAAAGCGGAATGACGGCGGAATTTTTCGGCAATCTTTTGATTATACGCTCTCCCTCTTTTGCGATTGCGGATTTTATCTGTGCATCGGACGTAGACGACGGAAGCTTTTCCTCGTCTATTTCAATCACATTCATCATTAAAAATAAGCCGAGCCTTTTGATATATTCCGCACAGCCGTCCTTTAAATAGCTTTCTTTAAGACTTCCGACTGCGATAACCGTTATATTAATCAAAGAACAATCCCCCTCGAATTATTTTCCAGTTGAGAAACAAAGAGTCTGAAATCCTTTTCCTCTTTAAATCCTATTTCATCGAGTGCGCACAATGCGCTCTGCCGTGCGAGATCCGGAGTATTGTTCTCCCTGCTCAAATGCGAAAGGACAAATCTTGTAGTGCCGCTTTGCGCAAGCTCTTTTATGTATTCGCCGCAGGCAAAATTTGAAAGATGACCCTGCTCGCCGAGTATACGCTGTTTAAGACAATACGGGTACGGGCCGTTATTGAGCATCGCAATTTCGTGATTTGATTCTATAAAAACAAGGTCGGCGGATTTCAAAACGCTTTTTGCGCTGTCGGTAACATAGCCGGTATCGGTGCAAATGCCGGCGGATCTTCCGTCCTTAAAATTAAATCTGTAGCCGAGGCAATCAACGCTGTCGTGACTTTGGCGAAAAGGGATAATCTCCGTTTTGCCGAGCTGAATATTACCCTCAACGGCATATGCACTCACGCTGTCGTCAACAAATCCCATAACTCTCATTTGGGCAAGCGAAAGTGGTGATGCAAATACGGGAGTTTTGTGACGGGAAGCGAAAACTCTGACTCCGCTGCAATGATCCCTATGCTCATGAGTTACAAAAATTGCGTCGATATTATCAGGGTCAACGCCGAGCTGCTGTAACGCCTTTTCGCACCTTTTGGCGGAAACGCCGATATCCACAAGAAATGTGTGGGAAAGCGACGAAAGCAATATTGAATTACCGCTGCTGCCCGAAAAGAGCTGACATACCTTAGCCATACAATTCTCCTATATCAGAATTTGCCAAACCGTTGACGGCGGTTTATCCTGCGTCGGATACAGCCGTTTCGGAATCTTTAATCTCCACTCTGCGGATATCCGCACCGAGGGAAGCAAATTTTTCACAAATATTCTCATATCCTCTGTCGATATAATGAATATCCTCAACCGTGGTCTGCCCTCTGCCAATAAGACCTGCAATAACCATTGCCGCACCTGCACGCAAATCCATAGCCTTTACGGTTACGCCGGTAAGCTCTCGCACACCTTCGATAACAGCAATCTTACCGTCTACCTGAATATCCGCTCCCATTCTGAGAAGCTGACCGACATACTGGAAACGGTTGTCCCACACACTTTCCGAAAGAATACTTGTGCCGTTTGCCACGCTGAGAAGCACTGCCATCAGCGGCTGCATATCGGTCGGGAAACCCGGATACGGCATCGTTTTTACATTGCAGCGTGTGAGCGGTTTAAAGCGTGTCACTCTGACTGCGTCGTCATATTCTATTATTTCGGCACCTGTTTCCTCAAGCTTAGCGCTTATGGACTCCAAGTGCTTGGGTATAACATTTTTTACAAGAACATCCCCTCCGCAGGTAGCGGCGGCAACCATATAAGTACCGGCTTCTATCTGGTCGGGAATAATTGAGTAGGTACAGCCGTGGAGCTTTTCAACCCCTCTGATTTTGATAACATCCGTACCTGCTCCGCTGACATTTGCACCCATCGAGTTAAGGAAGTTTGCAAGGTCAACAATATGCGGTTCCTTAGCGGCATTTTCAATAATCGTAAGTCCCCTTGCCAAAACAGCGGCAAGCATAACATTCATTGTTGCGCCGACGGAAACGACATCCATATAAATTGATGTGCCGACAAGCTTATCGGCATTTGCACATACCATTCCGTTAATTGTCTCCACCTTGGCGCCAAGCATTTCAAAGCCTTTGATATGCTGGTCTATCGGCCTTACGCCGAAATCACAGCCGCCGGGCATTGCAACCTCCGCCCGTCTGAACCTACCAAGCATTACGCCGATGAGATAATAGCTCGCCCTGAAATGGGAAGCAAGCTCATACGGCACGCTTTGGAAAGTTACGGGTCTGGAATCAATTTCTATGGTATTGCTGTTTATCATTTTAATCCCTGCGCCCATACGGTCAAGGATTTGTATTATAAAGCTTACATCGCTGATATTTGGTATATTTTCTATACGGACTACATCGTTTGAAAGAAGAGCGGCGGGTATTATCGCAACTGCGGCATTCTTTGCGCCGCTTATATTAACTTCACCGAAAAGTTCGTGACCGCCGTGAATTACAAAATTCTCCAATTATATTCCACCTCTGTGCAGAGTTAAGACCGAATCTATAAATCTAATTGCAGATATGCAGATATAAAATATAAACAGATACGATATATCTATTAATAATGTCGGCAAATAGATATTAAATATGTATCTCAATAAGTTCTGTATCCTGTTAAGCTCTGTATATTATATCAAAAAAATCTATAAAAGGAATGGCATAACAAATATTTTTTCCAAAATGTAACCGCTTTGAATTGTGCTTCAAAGTAGTGTTTTTGCTATAAAGCATACTATGTAT
>JAJQGZ010000018.1 GCA_021200075.1 Clostridiales bacterium
GCTTGCAATTTATTGCAATTTATTATAATATAATATAAGGGCATTGTATCCGTGGCAAAAATTCATTAAAAATTCATTTATAATATTGCCGGGCACGAACGGTTTTGTGTTTTACCGTACTGAGCGAACAGCTTTTGCCGTGCCTATGGAACAGTAGCAGAAAGGAAAATTTAATATGAATCAAAACACAAGGAAAATCGCCGGAGTAGGGCTGTTTACCGCAATCGTGGTAGTATTGCAGTTTTTGGGCAGTTTTATTCACTTCGGCCCGTTTTCAATCTCACTCGTTCTTATTCCGATAGTAGTCGGTACGGCGCTGTACGGAGTGTGGTCGGGAGCTTGGCTCGGTTTGGTTTTCGGTATAACGGTGCTTATATCAGGCGACGCCGCAGCTTTCCTCGCAATTGACCCTGCCGGAACGGTGATTACGGTGCTCCTCAAAGGAGCCCTTGCAGGTCTTGCGGCAGGTATTGTCTATTCTCTGCTGTCAAAGCGTAATAAGACTTTGGCGGTAATAGTTTCGGCGATAATTTGCCCGATAGTCAATACAGGTATATTCCTGCTCGGTTGCAGGCTGTTCTTCTTTGAAACAGTCAAGGAATGGGCGGGAGGCACCAATGTGCTTGAATATATGCTTGTCGGTTTTGTCGGCGGAAACTTCCTGTTTGAACTCGGTGCAAATATTATTCTTTCACCGACAATTGCGAAGCTCGTCAGATTCGGCAGAAAGGAAAAGTAAGCAATGTTACTCGCTGTAGATGTAGGAAATACTAATACCGTTTTGGGTGTGTTTGACGGCAAAAAGCTTGTCTGCACCGGCAGACTTTCAACTCTGCCGAAAGATACTGACGACGACTGCGCTATGAGGCTCTATTCATTCTTGCAGATACACAGAATAGAGGAAATTGATGGCGCAATAATTTCAAGCGTTGTTCCTGTTATGAACCGCACGATGAAAAAGGCGATTAAAAAGGTTTCGGGGATAAACGCTCTTACAGTCGGCCCGGGAGTTAAAACCGGACTTAATATTAAAATTGATAACCCTGCCGAACTCGGTGCGGATTTGGTGGCCGGAGCGGTTGCTTCGGTGGAAAAATATCCTTGCCCGCAGGTTGTATTCGACCTCGGCACGGCAACAACCGCCACTGTTATAAACGCCGATAAGGTCTATCTCGGCGGTGCGCTGATATGCGGAGTTAAAACTGCTGTCAACGCTATTTCCGCTTCTACAGCACAGCTTCCCCAGGTGGATATTTCCGCTCCGCCTAAAGCGATATGCGCAAACACCGTTGATTGTATGAGAAGCGGTGCGGTTTTCGGCACGGCGGTTATGATTGACGGTCTTGCCAAAAAGTTTGAAAAGGAGCTTGGAGACAGTCTTACGGTGGTTATTACCGGCGGTCTCGGAAAGACAATTTCAGGCGAATGTGAAACCAATGTTATATACGACGAGAACCTGCTTCTTGACGGTCTTCGTATTATATATGAAAAAAATGTCCGTTGATAAAACGGCTTAGGTGAATTAAGGAGGAGCAAAATGGCGGTATTCAAAGCGTTCAAGGCTTTCAGACCCGAAAGCTCAAAGCAGCAGCTTATTCCGGCACTGCCGTACGATGTTGTGAGCAGTGACGAGGCGAGGGAAGAGGTAAAGGATAATCCTTATTCCTTTTTCCATATAGACAAGGCAGAGATAGATTTTCCCGAGGGTACCGATATTTATTCTCCTCAGGTTTATGGAAAGGCAAGGGAAAACCTCCTTTTGCTCGAGGAATCGGGTTATCTTATTCAGGATAAAGAGCCTTGCTTTTACATCTATCGTCAGATAATGGACGGCAGGAGCCAGACGGGTATTGTCGGTTGTGCTTCAATTAACGATTATAAAAATAATGTTGTCAAAAAACACGAGCATACTCTGCCTAAAAAGGAGACGGACAGGATAAATCATATCACCGTCTGCGGCGCTCATACCGGGCCTATATTCCTTACATATCGAAACAGTGATTTTGTCGACTCGCTTGTTGCCGAATGGGAGAATACGCATTCTCCGATTTATGATTTTATGTCGGGCGGAGTCCGTCAAGTCGTCTAGAAAATTGACGATGCAGAAACGGTCGCTTCGCTTTCACAGGCATTTGCCGGTATTGATTCCCTTTACATTGCCGACGGGCGTCATCGCTGTGCTTCCACTTATCATGTGGGAGAAAAGAAACGGCTGGAAAATCCGAATTACACTGGAAACGAGGAATTTAATTTTTTCCTTGCCGTTGCTTTTCCCGATAACGAGCTTGAAATAATGGATTATAACAGAGTGGTGAAAGGTCTTAACGAACTGAGTACCGAGGAATTTTTGAACGAAATTTCAAAGGGCTTTGAGGTAGAAAAGCAAAGCTCCGCTTTCAGCCCAAAGAAAAAAACACACCTTCGGAATGTTCCTTGAAAACGAATGGTACTCCCTCACCACTTCGCAGGATATTATCAATGATTTCGACCCTGTTGAAAGGCTCGATGTCTCCGTTTTGCAGGAGCATATTCTTTCCCCGATACTCGGTATAGAAAATTCCAAAACCGACGACCGCATTGATTTTATCGGTGGAATAAGAGGTCTTTCGGAGCTTGAAAGACGAGTGAAAAAAACGGTATGACCGTGGCGTTTTCAATGTACCCCACAACCGTAGCCGACCTTATGGCAATAGCGGACGCAGGGCTGATTATGCCGCCTAAATCCACTTGGTTCGAGCCAAAGCTCCTCTCGGGTTTGTTTATCCACTATTTTGATTGATAAAATTTCCAATCGCATATGAAATAAAGGCGTTTTTTAACGGAGCGGATGGTATCCGCCCTTACGATATTTATTGTTCCGAGATATTAAAAAAGCGGAACAAATATAGCTTACTCGGTTGGTATCGGCTACAAAAGCGTACATAAAACAAGGGCGTTTTGCAGCGGGCGGATAATATCCGCCCCTACGATATTTGTTGTTTCGAGATATTA
>JAJQGZ010000031.1 GCA_021200075.1 Clostridiales bacterium
CCTGTGACATATTGCCGATTTGCGCACCAAAGCCCATTGATTTACCGCCGATACGCTTTTCTATAATCTTATCAATACCGTCAAAAGCGCCGCCGCAAATAAAGAGAATATTGCTTGTATCAATCTGAATAAACTCCTGCTGCGGATGCTTTCTTCCCCCTCCTGGAGGAACATTTGAAACAGTACCCTCAAGGATTTTCAGCAGTGCCTGCTGAACGCCCTCACCGCTTACATCACGGGTAATCGAACGGTTTTCGCTTTTTCTTGAGATTTTATCAATCTCGTCGACATAGATGATACCGCGCTGTGCCTTCTCTACATCAAAATCCGCCGCCTGAATAAGACGAAGAAGTATATTTTCGACATCCTCACCGACATATCCTGCTTCTGTCAAAGTTGTGGCGTCGGCTATTGCAAAGGGTACATTGAGAATCCTTGCAAGAGTCTGTGCAAGCATAGTCTTGCCCACGCCGGTAGGCCCGAGAAGAAGAATGTTACTCTTTTGTATTTCAACGCCGTTTGATGAATTATTGGCGGTATATATCCTTTTGTAATGGTTATAAACAGCAACGGAAAGAGCAATCTTGGCTTCTTCCTGACCGATAACATATTCATCGAGCTTTGCTTTGATTTTCTCCGGCTTCGGAAGAACGGTATCTGAATTATCGGAAGTGGAATGAGGTCTGTCCTTAGCCGATGTTTCAACAATAAGGTCGTAGCAAAGACCGACACATTCATCACAAATAAATACACCCGGCCCCTCTATTAGTTTATGAACCATTGATTCGGATTTTCCGCAAAAAGAACATCTTACAATTGCTTTTCTCGAATCGTCACGCGACATAAAATCTACCTCTTGCCATTATCTTTTTTCAATTACCTTGTCAACAAGACCGAAATCAAGCGCTTCCTGAGCGGAAAGCCAATTATCTCTGTCAGTAGCGGCTGTAAGTTCTTCAACAGTTCTGCCACAGTTTTTAGCCATAATTGTATTGAGCTTTTTCTTGGTATTGACAATATGCTCGGCGGCAATCTCAATTTCAGTTGCCTGACCCTCGGTTCTACCGAGAGGCTGGTGAATCATAACCTCGGCATTAGGCAGACAAATCCGCTTGCCCTTTGCTCCGCTTGAAAGCAAAAACGCTCCCATAGAAGCAGCCATACCGATACAGATTGTGGAAACATCGCATTTGATGTACTGCATTGTGTCGTAAATTGCCATACCGTCGGTAACGGAACCGCCGGGACTGTTGATATAAAGGCTGATGTCCTTATCCTTATTCTGCCCCTCAAGAAAAAGAAGTTGCGCCACAACAAGGGATGCAGTTGTGGAATTAACCTCATCCGACAAAACAATAATTCTATCATTCAAAAGTCTGGAAAAAATATCCATCGAGCGTTCGCCGGCGCCCGTCTGCTCAATAACATAAGGTACTAATGCCATTGTAATCACTATCCTTTAAATTTTATTATTGTAATCTTATGTAAATTGATTATTCTTCATTAATTGCACTGTCAACAATTAATTCAAATGCTTTGTTAATCTTTACATCGGAAGCAATTCCGTCAACTGAAACAGCCTTTTTAATCTGCTCGGCATCCATTTGATACTGCTCTGCAAGCCTGTTAACCTCAGCCTCGGTTTCCTCTTCTGTTGCTTCAATATTTTCAGCCTCAATAATTGCTTTGAGTGCAATTGATGTCTTTACTCTTTTTTGAGCGTCTTCTTTGAAGTTAGCTTTAAACGATTCCTTATCCTGACCGATATAGCTGAGATATGTATCAAGGTCAATTCCCTGCATCTGCATGCGATAGGAATAATCATCGAGCATTTGGTCAACTTCCCTGTCATACATACATTCGGGAACCTCACACTCCATATTTTCGATAACCTGCTCTATAAGTTGATTTTCAAAATCGTTCTTAGCACGCTCCGCTTTTTTATCGGAAATCTGATTTTTAAGATCTGCTTTCAGCTCTTCGAGAGTGTCAAACTCGGATACATCCTTTGCAAATTCATCGTCAAGCTCGGAAAGCTCCTTGGTTTTAATCTCGTGTATCTTGCACTTGAAAACGGCATCCTTGCCGGCAACATCACCCGTATAATCCTCCGGGAATGTAACATTTACATCAAACTCATCATCGGTTTTATGACCGATAATCTGCTCATCAAAACCGGGGATAAATGTACCGGAACCGAGTTCGAGAGGATAATTTTCGCCTTTACCGCCCTCAAAAGCGACTCCGTCGATAAAGCCCTCGTAATCAATCTCCGCCGTATCGCCGTCCTCGGCCGCTCTGTCTTCAACTGTTATAAGGCGTGAATTACGATCCTGCATATTTTTAAGCTCGTTTTCAACATCATCGTCGTCAGCCTGAGTCGGGAGCATCTTGCCTTTAAGTCCCTTATATTCACCGAGCTTTACCTCGGGATAAACGGTAACTTTCATCTTCATCTCGACGCCCTCGGACTTGCTGATAACCGGAACATCAAGGTCATAAGGCGTATCAACAGTATCAAGCTGAGCTTCATCTATAGCGTCGGTAACAGCCTTGGGATATACGATTTCAAGAGCATCCTCATAAAAGGTATCCTTTCCGTACATCTTTTCAATCATACCCTGAGTTGCCTTTCCCTTTCTGAAACCCGGAAGTTGAATAGACTTCCTCTGCTTCATATAAGCCTGCTTACAGGCATCGGTGAAGTCCTCCGGAGAAACGGTAACCTCAATTTCGTAAATATTTGTATCAATTTTATTAGATGATTTAAGAGCCATTTGGCATACCTCCTAATTGATTTGTAATCACTGAAAAGGCATTATAACATATAAAATAAATAATATCAAGAGATAAAGCTTTAATTTTAAACAAAGATAATATCAAAATTTCTTGACAAGATAAGGTACAAATTCAAGTCCGTCGGCAGAAATCAGTTTAAAGTCAATTCCGCCGACATTTTTATTGCAGGATAATTTTGCAGCCGC
>JAJQGZ010000182.1 GCA_021200075.1 Clostridiales bacterium
ATGCCGGAAACTATTTGTCTCGGCTCGCCGCTTCCGTCGTCAACGGTTATTCTCAACAGCTTCTTTGCTCTTTTAATTGGCTCGCAGTCGGTAACAACGGCGGTTTTAAGCTCAACCTTTGCAAAGTCATCAATGCCGATTTGTGCAATTCCGTCAACCTTTTCACCTTGAGCTTTTTGCTGTGCCTGAGCTTCCTCAACCTGCTTTTCTATCAGCTTGTTAAGCTCGTCGATTTCCTTGTCAGTATCGATTCTGGGGAAAAGTATTTCTCCTTTTTTTACCGTTACATTTTGTTCAAGTACGCCGAATTTACCTGCGTTTTCGTATGTGATAAGGCTTTCGCTTGCACCTATCTGTTCCCAAACCTTGGGCATTGTCGTCGGCATAAAGCAGGACAGCAGGGTGGTGGAAATTCGTATGGCTTCAAGCAGATTGTAAAGCACGCAGGAGAGGCGGGCTTTTTTGTTTTCGTCCTTTCCGAGTATCCACGGAGTAGTCTCATCAACATATTTATTTGCTCTTGAAATAACCTTAAAAATTTCCGCAAGCGCATTATTGAGCTGTGTTTTGTCAATAAGCTCGGCTACCTTGTCACGCAGTGCAACGGACATTTCAATAAGCTCTTTGTCCTCTTCGCCGCTTTCCTTTTCGGCAGGAAGAGTGCCGCCGAAATATTTTTCAACCATTGCAACGGTACGGGAAACAAGATTTCCCAAATCATTTGCAAGGTCGGAGTTTATTCTGTTTATCATTATTTCGTTGGAAAATGAACTGTCTGAGCCGAGAGCCATTTCTCTGAGTATATGGTATTTGATAGCGTCGACGCCGTATCTTTCGCCGAGTACCATCGGGTCAACCACATTGCCTATGGACTTGCTCATTTTCTGCCCGTTAAAGGTTATCCAGCCGTGAACGGCAAGGTGCTTGGGAAGCGGTAAATCGAGTGCCATAAGCATCGCCGGCCAAACTATTGCGTGGAAACGCATAATATCCTTTGCCACCATATGCAAATCAGCCGGCCAGAAATTGTCGAAATCATTGTATTTATCATTGTAAAATCCGAGCGCCGAGATATAGTTTGAAAGTGCGTCAACCCATACATATACAACATGCTTTTCGTCAAATGTTACGGGAATACCCCAGGTAAATGATGTTCTTGAAACGCATAAATCCTCAAGTCCCGGTTTTATGAAATTATTTACAAGCTCAACAGCTCTTGATTTAGGCTGCAAATAGTCGGTTTCGAGTAGGAGCTTTTCTATCCTGTCTGCAAAAGGGGAGAGCTTTAAAAAATATGCTTCCTCCTCAGCCTGTACAACCTCTCGTCCGCATTCGGGGCATTTTCCGTCAACAAGCTGGCTTTCCGTCCAAAAGGATTCGCACGGAGTGCAGTATTTGCCCGCATATTTTCCCTTGTAAATATATCCCTTATCGTAAAGCTCCTTGAATATCTTTTGCACCGTTTCAATATGATAATCGTCGGTTGTGCGGATATACCTGTCGTAGCTAATGTTCATATATTTCCACAGGGGCTTGAACTTATTTTCTACAATATCGTCAACATATTCTTTGGGAGTAACACCTTTTTCTTTTGCCTTTTGCTCTATTTTAAGACCGTGCTCGTCCGTACCGGTAAGGAATATTACATCCTTTCCCTGCATTCGTTTAAACCTTGCTATGGAATCGCACGCAACGGTTGTGTAGCAGTGACCGATATGCGGATTTCCCGACGGATAGTATATCGGGGTTGTTATATAGAATTTCTCTTTTTCCTGTGACATAAGTAACCATGTCCTTTCATTAAGGATTATATAAATTGTAGGATTATATATTTTATAATTTTGAATTATTTATTTTACTGCTCTGCACCGCTTGCAATATCCGCCGATTGGGGCTTGCCGATTTGCTCCTGTTGTGCCTTTTTAAGTTGTTGGCTTTTCTTAATATAAATTATAACAAGCGGAATGTCCGCAATCAGCCATGCAACAGGGGAAGCGTAGCAAACTGCTTTGAACCCGATAAGCGGTTTTAAAATGAATGCAACCGCAATTCTTCCGCAAAATTCGCCTGCACCGGCTATCATATTTGCATAGGTAAATCCGAGACCCTGTAATGTGTTTCTCATAACAAAGAGCAGTGCCACAAGCGAATAGCATTCAGCCGTCGCAATCAGATATTGTCCTGCGGCAAATGCGATTTCATCATTTCTTTCGCTCATAAATAAGCTGACCAGATGAGGCCCTACAGTAACAAGCAATATGCTCATTAATACGGAAACCGCAATGTCAAGAATAAGTATTTTCTTAACCGAGTCGGTTATTCTTTTATAATTTTTTGCTCCGTAGTTTTGCCCCACAAATGTCTGCGTGGCAACGCCGAGACCCGACATCGGAAGATTCGTCAGATTTTCCACCTTTGAAGCGGCGGTGAAGCCTGCAATTACATTTGACCCAAAGGAGTTTACCACACTTTGCAGACACATAGAGCCTATTGATGTAATGGTGAACTGCAACGATACTGGTATGCCGAGCTTTATTTGATTTGCCGAAATCTTTATATTGGGTTTTAAATCGGATTTTTTAATGTCTACATCCCTGTTGAATTTCAGTACATATATTCCGACGAGAATTGACGCCGAAATATGCGATACAAGAGTAGCCGCAGCCGCTCCCTCTACTCCGAGACCCAAGCCTTTTACGAAAATCATATCGAACGCAAAGTTAATAATCACGCTTATGATATAGAAAATCAGCGGTTTCCTGCTTTCTCCCACCGCTCTCGATATGGCGGTAAAATTGTTTGAAAGCATTTGAAACGGAACTCCGTAATGAAGTATGTTCACATATGAAGACGAAAGCTCGATTATATTGTCAGGAGTGCCGATAAGACGGAGCAGGGGATCGGAAAGTATGTGTGCCGCAACGGCTATAACCGTTCCTATGGTAAGCGAAAGTATAATAC
>JAJQGZ010000191.1 GCA_021200075.1 Clostridiales bacterium
ATATTATAAAAACCAAATATTCTACCTGTCAATGCTTTGTTTTGTTTCGGAGGTTTTGGCTTTTTCTTTTCTTTTGTATTGACATGGCAATCAGGTATATAACCGTAAAAACGACCGCTCCGAGTATTGCGCCGGAGGTGTCTATCGCCCAGTCGGTTACCTTGCACGCTCTCCCTTCAACGAAAAGTTGGTGAACCTCGTCCATAACCGCATAAAGGGATGTGAACAGCACCGCATAAATATAAAGCGGTCTGCGTTTCGTCACAAATAAAGAAATATTAAACAGAAAGCAAAGCCCCGTGTATTCAAGAAAATGCGCCGATTTCCTTATAATAAATGTTGTGAAAATATTGTCGCCGAAAATGCTTATCAGCAATTTGAGTATCTCGTCGCTTTGCTGTGAGGATTCGTCCGCCGTCCTTGACGATAGCCAAAAAATGACCCCCATACATATTACGGTCAAAGCCCAGCTTACGAAAAGTGCGGCTTTATCAGTCCTCTCTCGTGGCATTTACAAAACACACCCTTCCACTTCCGGGGTGGAACTGTACCCCGCTTACACCCTGAGCCTGAGCGTAATATGACGATTCGTAGAATATCGGCTTAATCGTATAGTCCTCAAGTATGGCTTTCTCGCATTTTTTTACAGCCTTTGCAAGCTCGTCTGCGTCTGCACTTTGCGCTTTTTTCAGCGCATTTTGAGCGTCCGTCGTGCTGGAGAGGAAACCGCCGTTTATAATCTCATCGAGGAAATTTAACGAGCTTTGGCTTGTAGCTGAAAATTTATAAAGCGCCAAATCGTATTCTCCGCTTGAAAAAGCAGAGCTGAATTCGCTGTCGGACAGTGCTTCTATTTTCAGCGAAAAAGATATTGGGTCATCGTCCTCGCTGTAAGCCGATACCTGACCTATTCCTTTTTGAATACCCTGCACAAGCTCCTTTGCAATGTCCTCGTACTCCTCCGGCACTATCACCGTAAAGTCAGCTTCAGATGCTCCCAATTCCTCAAGTCCGCTTTTCCAAAGCTCTCTTGCTTCTTTAATATCCTGGCTGTAATTTATATCCCCGATTGCGTCGGGTGCGGATTTGTCACCTATTGTGCAGCTCGGCGGAGAAAATCCTGTCGCATCGCTTAAATATTCTCTGTCGGTAAGGTCGATTTCGGAAGTGCAAAGGCAAACCGCCTGTCTCAGCTTGTCGAGTGAAAAGAGAGTGTTGTTTTTATTTAAGACAAAAGCAACGGTCGTATCCGAATAGCTTGTTGCCGTTATTCCGCTGTCTTTCAGTTCGTGGTATTCCTGACCGGTGATGTATGCCGCATCGTAATATCCGCTTTTCAGATATTTTGCTATGTCCGTGTTTTCGTCCGTGATATTCAGCGTGATGTCCGTAACCGCCGACGGGTAATCGCCCACATATTGCTCGTTATTTTTCAGTATGTATGATGATTCGAGAATTGAGCTTAAATAAAACTGACCGTTGAAAACCGAATATTCAAGACCAAGACTGTATCTGCCCTTTGTCGCATTGAAAAATTCCTCGTTGCACGGCATCGCTATCGCAGTCGCAAGTACGCTCAAAAAGGAGCTGTCCGCCGAATTAAGCGTTATTTCCAGCGTGTAATCGTCAATCGCTTTTACTCCGAGCTCTGAAGCTTTTAGCTTTCCTGAATGTACCTTGTTCGCATTTTTTATATTCGATATTGTGAAAAACAGGGGAGCGTCCGTGTCCTTATCCGCCGCCCTTTGCAGTGCGAATACAAAATCATTCGCAGTTATATCGGGATTATTGCCTTTGCCGAAAAGCTCCTCGGCACTGCCGTCTTCTTCAATATACCACTTTGCACCTGTACGCAGATAAAAAGTGTATGTCTTTCCGTCTTCGCTTATGTCCCAGCTTTTTGCAACTCCTGCCTGAACGCTTCCGTCGTCGTTGACCCTCACAAGTCCCTCAAAGCAGTTTTCTATAATCAAAAATTCATCCGCCGTCGATGCTATCTGCGGGTCGAAGCTTACAATGTCTCCACTGAAAGGATATATAAAATCCGTCTTTGCGTCGCTTGACGAACAGCCGGAAAAGGAAACCGATACGAGTATCACCGCTAAGATAAGCGAAAATATGCGTTTTATTTTTTTCATCAGTATTATTCACCCGTATGTAAAATTTAATATACACTGTATTATAACAAATATATTTGCCTAAATCAACAAACATTGTAATTTATTTGACGGAAAAAGTACCACTGAATCCGCCGATTTTCAAAACACACGGAGCTGTGTATCAAAAAGTTTTCGCACTTGACCGAAAATTAATAAAAAAGTGTTGACATTATTTTATTATTAGTCTATATTATAAAGCACTTTAAAATGGAAATTTGTACGCTGACGGAATTATACCCGTCTTTTTGCGCAGATAATTGCCGCTTGTAAACAAAGAAAAAAACGAACGGAGTGATGCTTATGGTAAATGTTAAAGATGTCCAACTCGGAACTACCACGAGAAAAAGCTTTGCGAAAATCAACGAGGTTATGCAGATGCCGAACCTTATTGAGGTGCAGAAAAGCTCTTATAACTGGTTTCTCACCGAGGGATTAAAAGAGGTTTTCAAGGATGTCGGTCATATAACCGATTATTCAGGCAACCTCATTCTTGATTTTATTGATTATTCTCTTGACGATCCGCCTAAGTACAGCATTGCAGAGTGCAAAGTGCGTGATGTAACCTATGCCAGACCTTTAAAGGTAAGAGCCCGTCTTATAAACAAAGAGACAGGCGAGGTTAAGGAAAACACCATATTTATGGGCGATTTTCCGTGGATGACCGATGCGGGTACATTCGTTATCAACGGTGCGGAAAGATGTATCGTTTCCCAGCTCGTGCGTTCTCCGGGTGTTTACTACCATATGGATCACGACAAGACAGGTAAGGAGCTTTTCACCAATACCGTTATACCGAAC
>JAJQGZ010000036.1:0-12177 GCA_021200075.1 Clostridiales bacterium
GTTTGTTGTAGAATAATCGTGTAATTTTTGAGAGGAGCCTTTCAGCTTATGGCACGACAAACAGCACAAAACATTAATTCAATACCAATCGGGCCTCTCGGCATTATCGGTATGCCGGGATGCGAGGAACTTACCGACAAGATTGACAAATATCTTGTAAAGTGGCGTAAAACACAAGCGTCCGAGCACTCCGGTTCTATCGCTTTCTTCGGTTACCAGAGAGATACATATAAAATAGATATTTCTATCCCGAGATTCGGAAGCGGCGAGGGAAAGGGCGTTATTAAAGAAAGCGTCCGTGGATACGATATTTATATTATTGCGGATATGTTCAACTATAACTGCACATATAAAATGTACGGTATGGAATGTCCGATGTCTCCCGACGAGCATTTTGCCGATTTAAAAAGGATTATTTCCGCACTTTCCTCAAAGCCGAAAAGAGTTTCTGTAATTATGCCGATGCTCTACGAAGGACGCCAGCACAAGAGAAGCGCCCGTGAGTCTCTCGACTGCGCAATGGCGCTCAAAGAGCTTGTAAATCTCGGCGTTGAAAATATCATAACCTTTGACACACACGACCAAAGAGTTCAAAACTCAATTCCCGACAAATCATTTGAAAATGTAATGCCCACATATCAGATGATAAAGGCGCTTGCAAATAATGTTGACGACATCAAGGTTGACAAGGAACACCTTATGGTGATTTCCCCCGATGAAGGTGCGCTTCACAGATGTATTTATTTTGCAACCCAGCTCGGTGTTAATCTCGGTATGTTCTATAAAAGAAGGGATTACACTAAGGTAGTAAACGGCAGAAATCCGATTATCGAGCATCAATATCTCGGAGATTCTGTTGAAGACAAGGATATAATTATTGTGGACGATATGATTTCGTCCGGAGAATCTATGCTTGAAGTTGCGAGCAAGCTTAAAAATCTCGGCTGCGGAAGAATTTTTGTCTGCACAACATTCGGATTATTCTGCAACGGTCTTGAAGCTTTCGACAAAGCATATGAGGACGGCATATTCTACAGAGTGTTTACAACAAACGGTGTTTACCAAACGCCCGAGCTTCTCGGCAGAGAATGGTATGTAAGCGTAGAGCTTTCAAAATACACTGCATATTTCATTGATACTCTTAACCACGATATGTCCGTTTCTTCTCTTCTCGATTCATCTGAAAAAATTAAAACTCTCCTTAAAAAGAAAGGTTTGAAAGAGTGATAATATGGATAATAAGAATAAAGAAAACAATTCTGAATTTGACGCTTTCGGCTTGAGTGACAACGAATTAAAGCCTGCCGAGAGGAGCCCTGAACAGGAGAAAATCCTGTCGGAGGATTCAACAGAAAAAAATACCGAAAAAAGCAGTAAAAAAAGCGGCAAATCAAAGAAACCGATAATTTTATCAACCGGCAATAAAACAGTTATAGCTGTTGTTGCAGCAATCCTTGCACTTCTTATTGCAGGCGGAATATATTGCATAACAACAAGCCAAAATCCGGTTGAAGCAGTACAAAGCATATTTTCCTCCGACGAGGAAAAACTAATCGGCAAATGGCAAAGCCAGGCGTCCTCCGGTCTTTCGGCATATGTTTTTTACGACGACGGAACATATGACTCGTATTTATCAACCGTCAACTTCTCTGGCGAGTATACGGTAAAAGGCAACAAAGTTACGCTTATTAACCCCAATACCAATAAGGAAGTTATATATAAGTTCAAGGTAACGAGTACAGAGCTTACGCTCACGCTTATTGACGACGACATCGAAGAAGATGTAAATGTCTATGACAGAGTTGACGAACTTAACCAAAAAACTCTGACAGACCTTATCAACGAGCTTGCCACCGATTCCGACGACGAAGAGGAAACCACCGATGAGGAAACTACAGAGGAAGAAACTACGAAAGAAGAAACAACCGAGGAGGAAACGACTGTAGTATCTTCCAAGATAAATGAAGAAACACAAGCCAATACCGAAACAGATACGCAAACAGAAGAGTAACCACAAAATCCCTGCATACAAATGCAAGGATTTTTAAAAACAAAATGCTCTTTAAACAGTGATTATTTCACGGCTATGCACATATACATTACCAAGGAAGGTGAAAAGCTTGATTGGTAATGTGAAAAAAAGGTGTATAGAATTAGGTCATTATATTGTCGAAACAAAATCGACAGTACGGCAGACGGCAGCAGTATTCGGCATAAGCAAGTCCACCGTACATAATGATGTTACCAAAAAGGCTCGGCGGCGTCAATCCCCTGCTCTGCTCGCAGGTAAAGGAAATACTTGAAGAAAACAAGGCTCAAAGGCATATACGAGGCGGTCTTGCGACAAAGAAAAAATACAGTAAAATGAAAAATGCCGAACGGCATAAGTAATAAAATTTATAATAAAATTTATTTGAAAAGGAAGTTTAAAATGAAAATCGGTTTTATCGGATGCGGAAATATGGCGAGCGCCATAATAAGTGGAATCAGAAACAAACGCAATAATGAAGACGAAATATTAGCTTTTGATACATATGAACCTGTGCTTTTAAACGCAAAGGAAAAATATTGCGTCACAGGCTGCGGCAGCGAAGAGGAAACGGTTGAAAAAGCCGATATTCTTTTCCTTGCAGTTAAGCCGAATGTAATAGCTGATGTACTCAAAAAAATCGACGGCAGTATCACTGTATCATCGCCGCTGATAATTTCCATTGTTGCAGGGAAAAGCCTTGATTTTCTGACATCCTGCGTAAAAAACGAATGTAAGCTTGTAAGAGTAATACCGAACATCAATGCAAAGGTCGGCGAAGCAATTTCCGCTTACTGCACAAACGGCAATGTTACAGACAAAGACAAAGAATATGTTGAAACCATACTCAACTGTGCCGGAAAAGTAATGGCTCTTGACGAATCATATTTTCCGCTTTTCGGCGTTATCGGAGGCTGCGCACCGGCATTTTCTTATATGTTCATCGACGCTCTTGCCTGTGCAGGCGTTAAAAACGGTATGAAAAAACAAGACGCGCTTAAAATTGCCGCACAAACCGTTTACGGCAGTGCAAAAATGATTATGGAAAGCGGAGAAAATCCTTGGCAGCTTATCGACAATGTATGCTCCCCCGGCGGTACAACAATCGAGGGCGTAATGTCTTTACAGGCTGACAGATTTGAGAGTGCAGTGCATAATGCGGTAGATAAAGCACTTGATAAAGACAGCAAACTTTAATTTTAAAAAGCATACTCTTAGTTTAATACAGAAAATGTTATAAAATTATCTTACAAGTCAAAAAGGATTACCCGTAATTCAGGTAATCCTTTTTTATATCCTAATATCTTATAAATATTTTTTTGAGTTCGTCTACCATATCCGTCTTTTCCCAGGAAACGCCGAGGTCTTCCCTACCCATATGACCGTAGACGGAAAGATTGAAATAAATCGGTTTTCTCAAATCAAGTCTTTCAATAATTGCAGACGGACGAAGGTCAAATACTTTATTTACAGCCTCGCCGATTTTCTCATCAGACACAGTTCCGGTACCGAATGTATCTATCATAATCGAAACAGGCTTTGCAACGCCGATAGCGTAAGCAAGCTGAACCTCACATTTATGCGCAAGACCGGCTGCGACAACATTCTTAGCCACCCATCTTGCGGCATATGCGGCGCTCCTGTCAACCTTGGTCGGGTCTTTACCGCTGAAGCATCCGCCGCCGTGACGGGAATATCCGCCGTAAGTATCAACTATAATTTTCCTGCCGGTAAGTCCCGAATCGCCGTGCGGCCCACCGATAACAAATCTACCCGTAGGGTTGACAAAATATGTAACATCATCGTCGATAAGCTCCGGCGGAATAGTTGCTTTTATAACCTTTTCGATAATGTCCTCTCGAAGCTGAGAAAGCTCAACATCTGCACTGTGCTGACTTGATACCACTACAGTTTTAACCTTTACGGGCTTACCGTCGTCATACTCAACGGTAACTTGGGTCTTTCCGTCGGGATAGAGATAAGGCAGGGTTCCGTCTTCCCTGACCTCAGTAAGCTTAACGGCAAGCTTATGTGCAAGGCTGATAGGAAGTGGCATAAGCTCCTTTGTATCATCGCAGGCATAGCCGAACATCATTCCCTGATCCCCTGCTCCGTTGAGATTATATTCATCATCGTCATTGCTTTTAAGCTCATATGATTTATCAACGCCCATAGCTATATCCGACGACTGCTTATCAATGGTGGTAAGTATCGCACAAGTGTTGCCGTTAAAGCCCATTTTATCGTCGTTATATCCGATGTCACAAATAATTTTCCTTGCAACGGCGGGAATGTCAATATTGGCATTGCTTGTAATTTCGCCCATTATAAGAACCTGACCGGTGGTGCAGGTCGTCTCGCAGGCAACTCGGCTCATCGGGTCAAGTTTAATGAGTTCATCGAGTATTCCGTCGGAAATACGGTCGCAGATTTTATCCGGATGCCCTTTTGTAACCGATTCACTTGTAAATAATAATTTTGACATATCTGTTTCTCCCCTTATTTAACAAATATCAATCGCTTTAAAGCAAAGATATTTACGCTAAATAAAAAGCACACGGACGAGCGTGTGCATACATACCTCATCACTCGGTTATTCGCAGGTCTTAGCACCTTACATAAGCAGGTTGCTGTGACTTCATTGGGCCTGTCCCTCAGCCACTCTTGATAAGAATATTTAATTTTACCAAGAACGCTTATCGTTCTGTAGCATATAATACAACAAATTTTTCATTATGTCAACATAAATACGTATATAAACAAAAAAGTTAAACAAATGAGCTAAAAAGTATCTAATATCAAAATATAATTTATTAATAGTGTTGCATTTTGTTTATAATTAGTTTATAATTAATTTAATAATAATATTTATTAAATTTGCTCATTTAAGTAGGAAAAAATGATGGCAAAGAAAACCGTATTTATCACCGGCGGAACAGGTAATATGGGCTGGGCTTCAGTTTGTGAAATGCTCAAGCACCCGAGCGACATCAACATTAAGATGCTCGCAAGAAAAAGCCCTAAAAATCAGGAAAAGCTCAAACCGCTTATGGCAAAGCCGAATGTTAAAGTTGT
This sequence comes from Clostridiales bacterium, assembly GCA_021200075.1. Lineage (GTDB taxonomy): Bacteria > Bacillota > Clostridia > Oscillospirales > Acutalibacteraceae > Eubacterium_R. Next base: position 5,105 of record JAJQGZ010000036.1, read on the forward strand.
ATGGGGCGACCTCGGTGACTACGATTCCATCTTAGAGGGAATTACAGGTGCCGATTATGTTCTCCATGTAGGCGGTATGGTTTCTCCCACCGCTGACTGGAAGCCTTACAAAACACAGCAAACCAATATCAGTGCGGTAAAGAACATTTGCAAGGCTGTTTTGGCTCAGCCCGACCCGGACAAAATTAAGGTATGCTACATAGGCACAGTTGCAGAAACAGGCGGTCGTAACTATCCGATACACTGGGGACGCTGCGGAGATCCGATTAAGATTTCCATTTATGACTACTATGCCGTATCAAAGACCGTTGCAGAGCGTGTATTCGTTGAAAGCGGGCTTAAAAACTGGGTTGTAATGCGTCAGTCGGATATTCTCTATCCCAACATTCTTAAAAATATGGATCCGATTATATTCCGTGTTCCGGTAAACGGAGTTCTTGAATGGTGTACGGTTGAAGATTCGGGTCGTCTTATGTGCAATCTTGTACTTGAGGATAAAGCAGGGCATCTCGGTTCTGATTTCTGGAATCATTTTTACAACATCGGTTCGGGTAAGGAATACAGGATTTCCAACTACGAATTTGAATGTCTCCTCCTCGGCGCACTCGGTCTTGCTGGCCCTAAAAAGCTCTTTGACCCGAACTGATTTATTACAAAGAATTTCCACGGTCAGTTCTATGCCGACGGCGATAAGCTGGAGGAATATCTCCACTTCCGTGAAAATCTCCCGATTCAGGAATATTTCAACAGACTTGCAACTCAGGTTGAGTTTTACTTTAAAATTCCGAGGTATCTGCCGAAGAACCTTGTTGCCGCTTGTGCAAAACCGTTTATGAAGAAGATTGCCTGCACTCCCGATTTTGGTACTCTTGACTGGGTAGAAAAGAACAACGAGGTTCGTCTGAGCGCATATTACGGCTCGCTTGAAGAATACAAGAAAATTCCGTCCAAGTGGGAAGATTTTGAAATTATCAATTTTGATAAAGACAACAGTGCGGCTGAACAGTACAATCTCGACCATGGCTATGATGAATCAAAGCCCGAATCCGAGCTTGATATTGAAGATATGAAGCAGGCTGCAAAATTCCGTGGCGGCGAATGTCTCAGCGAGACAATGACAAAGGGCGATATGGCAACCAAGCTTAAATGGAAATGCAGTCTTTGCGGTGCTGAATTTGAGGCATCACCCGCTCTCATTCTCCTCGGAGGACATTGGTGCCTCGAATGTTATGTTCCTCAAAAGTCTTGGAACTATGACGCAATCGCCAAGACCAATCCTTTCTTTGCTCAGGTATGGTATCCGAGCCACAGAAAGGACGAGGCAAACGAATATATATTTGACAATTTGTTCCATATCGACGGAGTAAAATGGGACGATATTAAAAGATAAATAAATAATTTTTTAATATATTAGAATATCTCAACAACAGCCGAAATTCATTTACTTTGGGTCTCGGCTCTTTGATTTTATTTATTCGCTTTTACATAACAAGCGACCCGTCATTTGATAAATTATTTTATTTTTTGTAAAAATTTGTAAAAAAAGAGAACCGATTTTAAATTTCGGTTGTCTTAATATTGTAACAGCTAATCGGATGTGCCGAAAAGCGGCTTTAATTTTAATCAATTTAAAATCTTATACGTGTGTAGAATATGGTTTTTAGTTCGCAAATATTTTTATTTATATTTCTGCCTGTTGTCTTTATTCTTTATTCGGTAATCCCGAATTTGAAGGCGAGAAATTTTATATTGGTAATATTCAGCCTTATTTTTTACGCATATGGCGAACCGTATGCAGTTATCTTAATGGTTATCTCTGTAATAGTAAACCACTTCAGCGCCGTTATTATCAGTAAATGTAAGCATCCAAAGGGCGTACTTATGCCTAATATAATTTTTAATGTGGGCGTTCTTTTTGTTTTTAAATATTTGAGCTGGATTGTAAACCTTATAACCGGAAAGGAAACGCTGAGTATTACCCTGCCGATAGGCATATCGTTTTTCACCTTTCAATGTATGTCGTATGTTATTGATGTTTACAGAAATCCCGAATCTGTGCAGAAAAATTTGCTCAATACCACATTATATATATCATTCTTTCCACAGCTTATTGCAGGGCCGATTGTAAAATATCACGATATAGAAAAGCAAATTGCAGATGGAAAGCAAGATATTGATAAAATCATCTACGGTATCGAACGCTTCGTAATCGGATTATTTAAAAAAAGCAGTTATTTCCGACACTATGGCAGTTATCGCCGACTTTTCATTTAACAATGACGATACCAACTCGCTTTCCGCATTTTGCGTTGCAATAAGCGCCGTGTGCTATATGCTTCAAATATATTTTGATTTCAGCGGTTACAGCGATATGGCAATAGGACTCGGCAAAATGTTCGGATTTGATTTTAACAAAAACTTTAACCTGCCGTACTCATCGTCAAGTATTAAAGAATTTTGGAGAAGATGGCACATTTCGCTTTCCACCTGGTTTAAGGAATATGTCTACATTCCACTCGGCGGAAACAGAAAAGGCAAAGCAAGAACCTGTATAAACAAAATTATCGTATTTGCATTGACCGGAATTTGGCACGGTGCAAATTTCACATTCCTTGTATGGGGACTTTTGCATGGGTTCTTTTTAATGCTGGAGGAAACAAAGTTCTCGTCATTCCTGAAAAAGAGAAAATTCCTGTCTCACATCTATGTTTTGGCAGTTGTTTGTGTAACATTTATAATTTTCAGAGCCGATAATTTATCCCACGCTTTCAGTCTGATAAGCAGGCTTTTTACAGGCTACGGTTCATCGTTTGCAGACTCAAACGCTTCGCTTATTTCTCAGCTTTCTCCGCTTGTAATCTGCGTTTTCGCTTTAGCCGTTATGATGTGTTCGCCGACATTCAAGAAATCGGCGTTAAAAATCAAAACAAAATTACCTCGACTGTATAAACCTACCTGCTTAATAACAGTAGGCATTATGTTGATATTCAGCTTGATTACGGTAGTGACAAGCGATTACAACCCGTTTATATATTTTCAGTTTTAAAGGAGGAGAATAAAATTGAAATTTTTAAAGATTTCCATATGTACGGTTTTTTCGCTTTGCTGCTGATTCCGACAATCTCATTTTTCTCCGCAAGTGAAAATACACAGCAGGCACTCCCCTCATTAGTCGGTGACGACGGGAAAATCAACACGGACTTTTCCGATGAATGTGAAGAATATTTCAGTGAAAATTTACCTGTAAGGGATTCGATTATAACAATCAATAACTTTATTAAAAGCAATATTTTTAAATCGGAAACATCGAATGTTATCACCGGCAGCGACGATTACCTGTTTTACAGCGATACCGCAAACGATTATTTAAAAACGGATACAATAAGCGACCGTGAAGCATATTGCATATGCAAAACAATTTCCCTGATTAATGAATACTGCGAAAACAACGGCGTTGAATTTACATTTGTAATTGCGCCGAATAAGAATACGGTTTTATCAAACAAAATGCCGTATAATTTTATCTCAACGGATAATAAATCAAATACAGAAATGATTCAAAGCAGACTACAAAAATTGTCCGTTAATTATATTGAACTGACAGATATTTTAAATGAAGATTTATATTTAAAAAACGATTCCCATTGGAACAACATCGGCGGTTACCGTGCGTTTGAAAAGATTATTGAAGCGTCATCAAAAGTGACTGCGCCGAATATATCGAAAGCTTGATTAATGAAAATCCGTTTTATGCCGTCGATGACTGGAGCGGAGACCTCGGTGCAATGCTTTTATCCGAGTATTGAAACATACTCTACGCAATATTACACAGACGCTTTTAAAGATATTGCCGAGAATATAAATATAAGAATAAGAGGTTCAACAACCTCCGATACATTTGAATTAATGGAAACCATTATAAAAAATCCGGATGAAAATTATTCGGAAATCACCGCAAGAAGTAATTTTGATTACGCAAGCGAAGATTTATTTATGCTTAGGGATTCTTTTGCAAGAGCAATGTTCCCGTACTTTGCAAGCGTTTACGATAAAAGCGTTTTTGTAAAAAGCTGCTCGTATGACGCATATGTTTATCCGATTGAGGATTACAGCAATTTCCTGTTTGAAACAGTTGAAAGAAATCTTACCGATATATTGGAAACAGAACAAAAAATCACCGCTCCGGTAAGAGAAGCGGTAAATATAGAAAACGATGTTTCAAATGATACATCAAACGGCAGTTCTTTCAATTTTTCCGATGAGTACAGCGATTATTTGTATATAGACGGAACAATTGACAGTAAAATGATTGATGCAAACAGTGATATTTATGTCGTTATTAATGACGCATCAGGCTCATCTGTTGTTTACGAAGCATTCCCAGGTGGATATGAAGAATCCACCGACACATACCAATATTATTTGACCGTTGACAACCTTGAAAGCGGCGAATATACGGCATATACAGTAGTTAATAGTACCGCTGTAGCAAGCGGAGAAATTAATATAAAATAATAAATGAAAGAGGTTATCAAAATGAACAAATTTTTAAAAAGAACAACGGCTTTACTTATGTCGATTGTGATAAGCGCATCACTGCTTACGGCTTGCTCATCGGCTAAAGATAAAACAGAGACCGAAAGTACAACCGAAACAACGCAAAGCACGACTGAAACCACAACCGAGACAACAACCGAAACTACAACCGAGACTACAACTAAAGAAACTACCGAAACAACTACCGAAGAAACAACTTCCACTACCAAAAAGGAAACGACAACTTCAAAAGAATCGGTTAAAAACGCTGTTTTTGCGCTTTCATATAAAGACGAAACAATCAAGCCGAACGACGATATGAAAACGGTGCTTGACAAAATAGGAAGCCCATCATCAAGCCCGATTGAATCACAAAGCTGTATGGACATCGGAACTGACTATATATACTCTTATTCGGGCTTTGAACTGGAATCCTTTGAAGATGAGGACGGAAATGAAACTCTGATAAGAATTTATATTACATCGAGCAAGGTTGAAACGGCGCTCGGCGTAAAGGCTGGAATGAAAATATCAACCGCCATTGACAAATGCGATGTTAAATTCACCGATGAAGACGGCTTATATGTTTACAAAAAAAGCGACTATTCAATATCTCTTTGGGAAGATGACGGCAAGGTAGATTCAATAGAGATTATCTCAACAAAATACTGCGGTTAAGTTAAAATTATTTAAAGAGGCGAATATCTTATGAAAAAATCATTATGTGCATTTGTTTTTGTATTAACACTTTTAAGCTGTGTTTTTGCGTTCGGAGCTGTTGACGCTTTTACACAGGAAACCACACAGGAAACGACACAAGAGACTACGGTTGTCCAAACCGTAAACAATTTAGCTGTTACTTCAAGCGATGCGCAATCAATTGCATTATCATGGAGCTCGGTTGAAAACGCAAACGGTTATGAAGTATACAATGTATCAGACGGCAACTATACGCTTATAGGAGACACTGCCGAGTGCGGATACACCGCATCATCGCTCACAAGCGGTACTCTTTACAGCTTTTCCGTCAGAGCGTATTCCGATACAGACAGCGGAGAAAAGAATTACGGAAGCTACAGTGAAACAGTAACTTATATCACAACTCCGTCACAGGTAAATATTGAATCCGTTACACCTAAAGTAACTACCTTTACAGTTAAATATACTGCTGTAAACTGTACGGGCTACGAGCTTCAATATACATCTAAAGACCCTGAATATTCACAGGGAGACCATAATTCAACTATTATTTCTTCAAGCTCAACTTCACAAAAAAATACCGGTTTAACAGCAGCAAAAGATTACTATGTACGCATAAGAGCATATGTGATTGTGGACGGTGTCCAAACCAACGGAGAATGGAGCATTATCAAAAAACAATGCACAACGCCCGAAAAAGTTAAAATATCCTCGATAAGCACCCCGTCGGAAAAGTCCGTTAAAGTAAACTGGGGAAAAAATCCTGCACAGGGTATCAAATTGAATGTGCGACAAACAGCAAATTCACAAAAAATGTAAAAACCGTAAAGGTTAAAGACAAAGCGACGCTTAATAAAACCATTTCAAAATTAAAAACGGGCAAAACATATTATGTTCGTGTAAGAGCGTATAAGGAATGCGGCGGCAAAAATTATTACGGCTCTTGGTCTTCGGCAAAAAAAGCAGAAGATTTACAGTGCAAAAAAGATAACAGTCGGCACTACCTTAAGAAAATCCGATTCCTGGAGTTCAGATTCACTTGCAACCGTTAAAAGCAGTGCAACGGTACGAATTATAAGCAGCTCGGGACGGTGGTACAAGGTACTCTACAATGATGAAATAGGATATATTTATAACCTTGCATTCAAGCCATCAGGAAGCAGTAATCTCTCCCGTTCAAGCGTAATATCAAGCAATTACAAAATATACCTTGACGATATTCTGTTTAGAATAGGAACATCTCAAAGCGCAATCTTCAACTATGTTTGCAGTAATATGAGCTATTCATACGGCAAGCTTTCCTCCGCTCAAAGGAGTGCAAATATCCATTCGTTTTCCGCCGTTAAGAGCCACGAGGGTATACTTGTAAGCGTAGCGCTCACAAGAAGAGGCGGTATTTGCTATAATTTTGCGGCGCTTACAAAAAACGCTTTACGAAAGAGCCGGTTATGATGTTCGTTATATTACGGGAAGAAACAAGAACGGTTCGCATTGTTGGGTGCTTATAAAAACAGCAAACGGATATCGTCACATTGACACAGTAAGAAGAGCTTACTGCTATACTGACAGCGGTATGCATTCGTTGTCAAGAACAAGCGACTTCAGCTGGAACAGATCAAGCTACCCTGCTTGCAGATAAATATAAGACATAAATATAGGTGAAAAATTATAAAAAAATCATTATACATTACATTATTTTCGGTAGCGTTTATGATGTCAATTTTTGCCGGAAGCACCATACTTTCCTATGCGCAGGACACAGCGGATATAAGCGTTCAAAATGTGAGCGGCTTATCGGTTTCGTCAAACGGTACAAAATCAATATCACTGACTTGGAA
>JAJQGZ010000036.1:12187-13774 GCA_021200075.1 Clostridiales bacterium
CTTGGAATGATGTTGAAAACGCAAACGGTTACGAGGTATACACTTTATCCTCCGATACCTATACGCTTGTCGCAGATACTGAGGTGAGCAGTTATACATCATCATCGCTCACAAGCGGTACCGCTTATGATTTCAGCGTCAGAGCGTATACATATAACGAAAGCAGAGAAAAAATTTACAGTGCGTACAGTGATGCGTTAAGCTGTGCAACAAACCCAACAAAGGTAAAAATTGTTTCACTTGAAACGTCGTCAACATCTTCTGTAAAAATCAAGTGGAGCAAGGTTGACTGCACCGGCTATCAAATTGAATACGCAACGGACAAAAAATTCAAGAAGAATGAAAAAAACAATCAGAATCAAGAGCAAATCTACATTAAACTAAACAATATCCAAATTAAAAACAGGCAAGACCTATTACCTCCGTGTCAGATCATCTGTAAAATGCGGCAGCAAATATTATTACGGCGAATGGTCGTCTTGCGACAATCAGAAAATTTACAGTTCTAAAAATATTATCACGGGAACAACTTTAATGGAGTCGGATTCCTGGAGCTCGGATTCACTTGCCACAATTAAAAGCGGTGCGTCGGTACGAGTTATCAGCAGTTTTGTACGGTGGTACAAAGTCATTTATAACAATAAAACCGGATATGTTTATAATCTTGCGTTTAAAAAATCGGGCAGCAGTAATCTCTCCAGAACAAAAGTAACAACAAGCAATTACACAACATATCTTGACGATGTTTTATTCAATATAGGAAAAAGCCAAAAGGCAATATACGATTATGTCTGCAAAAATATGAGCTATTCTTATGCAAAAATTTCAACTCAGCAAAAGAAAGCCAACATATCTTCCCTCTCCTCCGTAAATAAAAACACCGTACTGCTTACGACCGTTGCAATAACCAAAAAAAGGCGGCATCTGTTATAACTATGCGGCGCTTACAAAAGCTCTTTACGAAAGAGCAGGTTATGACGCACAATGCGTTGTCGGCAAAGGTAAATACGGAGCGCATTGCTGGGTAATAGTAAAAACTTCAAACGGTTATCGTCATATAGATACCGTTAGAAAAGCATATTCATATACGGATAAGCAGTTTAATTCATCATCAAAGACCGGTGATTTAAGCTGGAGCAAATCAACATATCCGAAATGTGTATAAGTGTATAGGGTTAGATAATTAAAACTATATATAAATAATAAAAGCCGAGATTCAAAACAAATGAATCTCGGCTTTTTGTAACACAAAAATATTATTAATCCTTATCGCCGTTGCTTTCATCTTTTAATACATCAAGATATCCGGCAGTTATTATACTTGACGGAAGAGCAATAATTGCAATACCGACAAAAGCCGACATCATTGTAAAAATTCTGTCTGCATCCGATACAGGTATAATATCACCATAGCCTACACTTGTCAAAGAAATTGTTGCGCAGTAAATTACGTCGAAAAAATTATCAAAAGTATCGGGTTCAATATTAAACATAACCAATGCTGTAAACAAGACATAAAACACTGCCATTGAAAAACAGCTGATAACGATTTGGATTGTTTTTTTAGTACCGTTGCAAGTATTGATA
>JAJQGZ010000075.1 GCA_021200075.1 Clostridiales bacterium
TTGTATATCTATGTCAATTATTAATTGAGGATATTAATTAAAATTAAAGAGATTGTTCGGAGATTATTTATAATTATGAAAACATCTGATTTCTATTATGATTTGCCGGAGGAGCTGATTGCACAAACTCCTGTTGAGCCGAGAAATTCATCACGGCTTATGCTTTTAAATAAAGAAACCGGAGAGGTTGGGCATAAAATTTTTAAAGACCTTACCGATTTATTAAATCCAGGAGATTGTTTGATTCTCAACGATACAAGAGTAATACCTGCAAGGATTTACGGCGTGAAAGACGAAACCGGAGTTGTGGTAGAATTTCTCCTTTTAAAACAAAAGGAAAATATGCTTTGGGAATGTCTTTGCGGTCCCGGCAAAAGAGCAAAAAAAGGTACTGCCTTTACATTTGGCAACGGCAAGCTCAGGGGTGTTGTTGAAGATGTTTTGCCCGACGGCAACAGATTGGTGAGGTTTTTCTGTAAAGATAATATTTTTACCGTTCTTGATGAAATCGGTCAGATGCCGCTTCCGCCGTATATAAAGGAAAAGCTTGAAAATCAGGAAAGATACCAAACTGTTTACAGTGATAATCTCGGCTCTGCGGCGGCACCGACAGCGGGACTTCATTTTACTCGGGAAATGCTTGAAGAAATTAAAAATAAGGGCGTTAAAATCGACTTTGTAACGCTCCATGTAGGGCTCGGTACTTTCCGTCCCGTCAAAGTTGACGATGTAAGCAAGCATAAAATGCATACGGAACATTATATATTACCGCCCGAAACGGCAAATCTCATAAACGATACGCACGCAGACGGCGGACGGGTTATATCTGTCGGTACAACGAGCTGCAGAACGCTTGAATCATCAGCGGTAAAAAACGGATGTATTAAAGCAGACGAGGACGATACAAGTATCTTTATATATCCCGGTTATAAATTCAAGTGTATAGATGCGCTTGTAACGAATTTTCATTTGCCGGAGAGTACACTTATAATGCTTGTCAGTGCATTTGCAGGGTATGATAATACTATGAATGCTTATAAAATTGCCGTTGATGAAAAATACAGATTTTTCTCTTTCGGCGACGCTATGTTTATTTATTGAGCATTTGAGCAATTTACATTTCCGTCAACAGGAGTGCATATGTTTAATTTACTTAAAAACGAAGGAAAAGCAAGAAGAGGCGAGCTTGTAACTGTTCACGGAACAGTACAAACTCCCGCTTTTATGAATGTCGCAACTTCTGCGGCCATTAAGGGCGGATTGTCAGCAGAGGATTTGAGAGGTATCAACACTCAAGTTATGCTATGCAATACCTATCATTTGCATATTCGTTCGTCAGATGAGCTTATATATGATATGGGCGGCTTGCATAAATTTACAAATTGGGATTCTCCGATACTTACAGACAGCGGAGGATTTCAGGTATTCAGCCTTGCAAAGCTTAATAAAATTACCGAGGACGGCGTTTATTTCAATTCTCATATAGACGGCAAAAAAATATTTATGGGCCCTGAGGAAAGTATGCGTATTCAGTCAAATCTCGGTTCAACAATCGCTATGGCATTTGATGAATGTGTTGAAAATCCCGCAAAATTCGATTACGCAAAGGAAGCCTGCGAGAGAACATTACGGTGGCTTGAACGCAGTAAAGCGGAAATGGAACGCCTTAATTCTCTGCAATCTACAATTAATAGAAAACAAATGCTTTTTGCTATCAACCAGGGCTGTACATATGAGGATTTAAGAATAGAGCATATGAAGCAAATTACAAAAATGGATCTTGACGGCTACGCAATAGGCGGTCTTGCGGTAGGGGAGCCGAAAGAGGAAATGTACAAAATTGTCTCCGCCGTTGAGTCTTATGCTCCCGAAAATAAGCCTCGATATCTAATGGGCGTCGGAACTCCGGGTAATATACTTGAATGTGTCAGCAGGGGAGTCGATCTTTTTGACTGCGTAATGCCGAGCAGAAATGCAAGGCACGGCCATTTGTTTACAAAAGACGGAATAATTAATATTAATAATGCCAAATATCAAAGAGACGCATCTCCGATTGATAAACACTGCTCGTGTCCTGTATGTCAAAAATATTCAAGAGTATATATTCGTCATTTGTTTAAAAGCAGTGAAATGCTCGGTATGCGGCTTGCCGTTATTCACAATCTTTATTTTTATAATAACCTTATGTCGGAAATCAGAAAAAATATAGACAACGGTACATTTAATGATTATAAAAATGAATATTGTGTTAAGCTTGATACAAGAATTTAGAAAATACTTGCAAATTTACAATGTTTCTAATATAATATATTTGTTATCATTTGGAGGATTAAACAATGGATTTACTAATGAACTCAATTTTACTGATGACCTCAAGCAGTTCATCATCTGATTCAACAGGAAGTAGCACTTCGTATATTATTCTTATGGTAGTGCTTATCGCAGTAATGTATTTTCTTATGATTCGTCCGCAAAGAAAGCGTCAAAAGGAAGAGGAAGAGATGAGAAGCTCTCTTGAAATCGGCGATGAAATAGTTACAATCGGAGGAATTGTCGGCAGAGTTGTTACTATCAGAGAAAATGATCTTGTTATTGAAACCGGTGCCGATAGGAATAAAATGAGAATTGAACGCTGGGCAATCAATACAAATAAAACTAAAAACGAGCAACATCAAAAAGAAGTTGAAGCTGCAAGAGAAGCTGCTAAAGAAAAGAAAAATAAAAAGGGCAAAAAATCCGATTTGGATTCTGCTCAAAAAACCGAGAAGACCGATAAAACCGAGAAGGTTGAAGAAAAAAAAGAGGATAAATAAGCGTTATTTATCAATAATAATATGAGCCTGTAAAATAAAGTGTGTAAGTTAGGAAAACAGCTTGCACACTTTTTGC
>JAJQGZ010000199.1 GCA_021200075.1 Clostridiales bacterium
ATCGGCGGCGAGGGTCAGGTACTTGTCGGCGGTCTTGCAACAGCCGCTTGTATGATTTATCTCGGCGGTAAAATACCCAATGCGCTTTTAATTCTCACTATGATAGTCGCAAGTATGCTTGCGGGCGCAATATGGGCTTTGATTCCGGCAGTGTTTAAGGCTAAGTATAATACTAATGAAACTCTGTTTACCCTTATGATGAACTATGTCGGCATTCAGCTCGTTTCATATTTTGTTATGGAATGGGAAGTACCCAAGGGTTCGGGCAATGTGGGTATTATTAATCAAAGCACTCACGACGGCTGGCTTCCGACCATAGGCGATTACGATTATTTGCTTAATATAATAGTCGTGGCGGCGCTCACGATTTTTATGTATTTTTATCTTATACACAGCAAGCACGGCTATGAAATTTCCGTAGTAGGCGAAAGTGAAAATACTGCCAGGTATATCGGTATTAATGTAAAAAAAGTTATTATAAGGACAATGCTCCTTTCCGGCGCTATATGTGGTATCGCAGGTCTTTTGCTTGTCGGCGGAACCAACCACACCATTTCCACAAATACCGCAAACAACAGGGGTTTTACTGCCATTATGGTATCGTGGCTTGCAAAATTTAACCCGATATATATGGTGCTTACCTCGTTTCTTATAGTTTTCTTTGAAAAGGGTGCAAATGAAATTTCCACCGTATTCCGCTTGGATCAGTCCTTTGCCGATATAATCACCGGCATAATACTTTTCTTTATAATCGGAAGTGAATTTTTCATAAACTACAAGCTTATGTTCCATCATTCACGCAAGGAGGAAAAGTAAATGTTCACTTCAACTACAATCGTTACTTTTATCCAGCGTGCCGTGCTTCAGGGCATACCGATTTTGTACGGTTCCACAGGAGAAATAATTACGGAAAAATCTGGCAATCTTAATCTCGGTATCCCCGGCATTATGTATGTCGGCGGTATCAGCGGAGTTATCGGCGCATTCCTTTATGAGGAATCCGTCGGCGATGGAAGTTTAAATGGTTTTCTCGCCGTTATGATTCCGATTGTCTGCACGATTCTCGGCTCGCTCATTATGGGTCTTATTTATTGCTTTTTGACGGTTACTCTCAGAGCCAATCAAAATGTAACCGGTCTTGCAATAACCACATTCGGCGTAGGCTTCGGCAACTTCTTCGGCTCGTCGCTTATTAAGCTTACCAACAGCGATATTCCGTCGGTTGCTTTGACAAAGACAAGTGCTTATTTCACCGCCAAGCTTCCGTTTGCAGATACTACGGGCTGGTTCGGTAAAATATTCCTCTCCTACGGTTTTCTCGCTTATCTTGCAATTATTATAGCACTTCTCAGTGCGTTCTTTTTAAGGAAGACAAGGGGCGGACTTCACCTCAGAGCCGTGGGCGAAAATCCTGCAACAGCGGATTCCGCCGGTATAAATGTAAGCAAATCAAAATACCTTGCAACCTGCATCGGCAGTGTAATTGCGGGTATGGGCGGTTTGTTCTATGTAATGGATTATGCTAACGGCGTTTGGTCAAACGAGGGCTTCGGAGACAGAGGTTGGCTTGCTATTGCCTTGGTAATATTTGCTATATGGAAACCCGATTTCGGTATTCTCGGATCAATACTTTTCGGCGGACTTTATATTGTATATCTCTTTATACCGGGTCTTGCACTCAACACGCAGGAACTTTTCAAAATGTGTCCTTATATCGTTACAATAATAGTTTTGATTATTGTAAGCGTAAGGAAAAAGAAAGAGGATCAGCCGCCTGCCTCACTCGGTCTTTCGTATTTCCGAGAGGAAAGATAGCGGTAAAAGCAAACGAAATTAATATTATGGGGCTGTCTTACCGATGTAAGGCGGCTCCTTTATTTTGTTTGTAAAAGGGTATTTATTAACAAATTGCAGAAATTTTTTCTTTATCCTGATTAAATATTGATTAAAGCACTATATAATGTTATAATTAAATAAATAACTACACGGAGATATAAAATATGCCAAAACAGGACAGTAAAACAAACGACAATCTCGTTGTCGGCAGGAATGCCGTTATCGAGCTGATAAAAAGCGGACGGGATATTGAAAGTGTTATGATAGCAAAGGGAGAGTGTGAAGGCTCGATAAATAAAATTATTTCCCTTTGTAAGGAGAATAAAATTGTTATCAAAACCGTTGACAGGAAAAAGCTGGATTTTATGTGTTCGTCAGCCAATCATCAGGGCGTTGCTGCAAATGTGCCGGTTCACGATTATTCAACTGTTGACGATATACTTGAATATGCAAAAAGTAAAAACGAGCCGCCGTTTATTATTATATGCGATGAGATAGAGGACAGCCATAATCTCGGAGCTATTATAAGAAGCGCCGAAGCAAGCGGAGCGCACGGTGTAATAATACCGAAAAGGCGGAGCGTTGGGTTAAACTTTGTCGTTGCCAAAACCTCCTGCGGTGCGCTTGAATATATGCGTGTGGCGAGAGTGGTAAATATCGCTTCGGTTATAGATGAGCTGAAGAAGAAAAATATTTGGGTCTATTGCGCGGATATGGATGGTCAGCCTTGGTGCAAAACGGATTTTTCCGGCGGCTGTGCGCTTGTCGTCGGCAATGAGGGCAGCGGAGTCGGCAGACTTGTAAAGGAAAAATGCGATGTCACCGTTTCGCTCCCGATGAGGGGTAAAATTTCCTCTCTCAACGCTTCCGTGGCGGCAGGTATAATTATGTACGAGGTTGCAAGGCAACGGCTCGGTTTGTAGATTTAAGGCTTTGTGAGGGTGGATATGAAAGAAAATTTATCGGTTGATGAAATAATCAAGCAGGCTGAAGAAATAAGAAAAAAGTGTATTGCCGCAGCGCAGTCAGCGGTTGAAAGCAGTGAAT
>JAJQGZ010000106.1 GCA_021200075.1 Clostridiales bacterium
CTTAAATCTTTTGCATATTTTAAAAAAACTTACACACTTTTCTTGACAAAGCCATCAAAAGGATAATTTTGCATATACTTCTCCGCGGCGAAAATAATATTTTGTTTATTATAACATATTGCACCCTTTAATTAAATAGTTTAATTTGAATAAAAAAAGTGTCCTTATTTGCAAGTAGTTCAAAAGTGTATCAATTTGAGCCGGGCGATTTTAATGGATGAACGAAAATTTTTCAATCAAGCACTGCGTTTAATCGGTGATAAAGACAGCCCTTTAAAAAATTATATTTTAAGTTATATGAACGGTACAAATTCAAATACTGCTTGTTTACATTACAGAGTATCCGATGTTTTGCCTATCCAAAATTTAATAGAAAACTTAATCTATTCCTTGATTGAACCGTCAAAAAGTAATTTGGTAACAAATCAAACAACTATGGGACTGCTGATTTTTCAGCCTATTAATTATTCCGACAGAGTGGAATATGCAAACGAAGAGGATGAATTTATCCTTAAAGTGCTTCAATATATTGATGAAAATTACGAAAAGGGAAGTCTTTATGATTTAGCTGAAAAAATGAGTTGTGATTTTACCGCTTTATCAAGAACATAAAGCAGAAAACCGGTAAAACATACACCGAATTGAATCAGGAAAAACGCCTTTCTCAAGCAGAATTTTTACTTAAAAATACAGAACAGAATATTGATGAAATTGCTTTGCGTATCGGTTACAGTAATATCAGTTATTTTCACAAACTGTTTTTTAAAAAATTCAATATTTTCCCATCTAAATACAGAAAAATAAATCGTTAATAATCTGTTATATACACTAATCGATGTATTTGAAAACATAGTTTTTATATATTAATTTAACCGTTATAAACAATCTCAGCGTTTGTTGCTCCCCACGGAGTGCTGTCGATATCACCCTCGGAACAGTTTAAAATCAGCTGTGTAAGACAAGCAGGAAATGTAGCGGTTCCTATACTCGTAACACTTGCGGGTATTTCTATACTTTCAAGATTTTTAAACCCAAATAATCCATGAGTTCCTATTTCTGCACAACTGCTTTCATCAGCGAATGTTACAGATAAAGTTTTTACAAAATTAGCTGATGTAAAATAAAACAAATAGGCGGGTATACGAGTCACATTTGCACCTGTTGATATACTAACTCCGTCGCCACTAACCCCGAGAGCGGAAAAAGCATAATTGGCACTCGCCAAATCATTTAAATTTATTGCATTAAAATACAGTTCGCTCACATAATTACAACTATTGAAAGCACCTTTTCCAATGCTTAATACATTTTCTGGAATAGTTATACTTTTCAAATTGTCACAATCCTTAAATGCATAAGTTCCTATGCTCAGGATACCTTCACCAAGAGTTACTTTTGTAAGATTTGTGTTGTTATAAAACGCATAATCAGGTATTGCAGTAATATTCAGTCCGCTCGGGATTTTAAATTCAAACTCCTCATCATCGGAACTGAACCAATCACATATACTTTTAGACAAAGTAGTAAGTCTAGTAACATAGCTTTTAAGTTTTTCTTTAAAGTCATTAATAAACCTCCGCTTTACTGCTTTGTAAGATAAGTTTTACAGCAAAAACCTGTATACTTCACCTTGTTATATGTTACCTGAACATAAAGCCATTTAACTCCGTCCGATGTGGTGTAATAACCGTAGTTTTCTACTTTAGTACCTTTCGGCGGGATAATCATTGCGGTTTTACTCTTTCCTGCACCGTTTTGCATATAGAGATTAGCTTTTGTTTTGTATGTACCTGTTAAAGACTTATCAAAAGACTTCGCCGTATCGGTAGCAGTCTTTTCGGATGTAGAACTGCTCGAAGTTGAGCTTGAAGTCGTTTTTGTAGTGCTTGTTGAAGATGAGGTTGTACTGCTCTTAGTCGTATCATCAGTACAATACGGACACTGCGCCCAATATTGCCAATCCGACGATTTAAAAGTAGTTTTAACCACTCCGTAAGCGTGACCCTTAGCCTCGTAAACATTGCCGTTTCCGTCATAAACTTCGACATGGGTAATCTTAGTTGTCAATGTACCTTTAAACACAAGAAGCCCTGCTGTTTTAGGAAATGTACTGATTTTGCCCTTTGTCTTTGCGGCGGTGTACATACCGTTTGCAGATTTATCTTGTGACGATTTATAAGTCGGTGCAGATGTTGCACTGTTGCTCCAAAGATAGCCTTTTATAAGACCGACACAGTCGTGTACTCTTTTGCCGTACTGCTTGGAAAAATCCGAAACTGTGTACTGTGTTGGAAACTGCTTCTTTGATGAATAGAGCGATGCGCTCGCTGTTTGACCATATGTACCATACCAATAAGGTAAACCTACCTGTACTTTTGCGTATGATACAAGTCCTGAATTAGTTTTGGTTGCCATAATTAATCATCCTTTCCGTAAGTTTTAAATTGGCTGATTGCCTGAATTACTTTGTCGTAGCCTACCATTGCGCAAAGCCAGCCCATAAGAACCAAAGCGACAATGGATATAACCACTTGTGTTGTAAAGGCTATGCCGGTGAACAGCACATACCCAACCCCAACAAGAACAGATACCACAGTGGCGTCAATCCCTGCAACGGCATAAATATATCCGTACAATTCGGACACTGCAAAATCCTCACCGACTGCAAGAGTGTCGATAAATGCTTCAATATTGCTGATAATTTCGTCTTCGCCCTCATATTCGGAATTAGTAGTAACTTTCAAAAAAACATCAACCGATATATTTTCAACATAGTTGAAATAAATAGTATGTTCGGTTCCGCTGTCGTAGGTTAAGGTATGTTCTGGTCAAGCATTTTTGTAACATTTATGGCTGAAAAGTTTTGTT
>JAJQGZ010000005.1 GCA_021200075.1 Clostridiales bacterium
GGACTCTATTAAACTTTTACACGGAAGTGTTCAACTTGCACTTGCAATTTTCGAACCAAAAAAAGGCGTATTGCCGAACAAAACGGAGAGCATATTCCGCCGTTTTTAATTGCAAGTATTACAAGTAACTGCAATCTTCATTGCGCCGGTTGTTATTCAAGGGCAAATCACGCCCGCAAGGACTGTGAACCTGTTAATCAGCTTACGGCTGAAGAGTGGCAAAAAAAATATTTGATGAAGCCTGCGAACTCGGTATTGGATTTATACTTTTAGCGGGCGGCGAGCCTTTTATGCGTAGGAATATTATTTCCATTGCGGCAAAAACTCCCGATATTCTGTTTCCGATTTTTACAAACGGAACTATGGTTGACGATGAATATTTAAAATTATTTGATAAAAACCGTAACTTACTTCCGATTTTAAGCATTGAGGGCGGAGAAAAAACGACTGACGAACGCAGGGGCAAAGAGCGACGTTTCAAGAGGTTACGGAGTTCACATTCATATCGGCGCACAGGGACACACACCTCAGAGCTTAAGAAACCTTGCAAACATTATGGCAAGCCACGAGAAGCTTATCGCAGACGCCCTAAACCTTAACAGAAGCAGAATTAACCACTACTGCAAAATGGTTGACCCAAGATTTCTTGAACAGCTTAACCGCAGAAAGCCGAAAACGATGGCTCGCCTTGCTGATATTTGGTACACA
Source organism: Clostridiales bacterium (assembly GCA_021200075.1). GTDB lineage: Bacteria > Bacillota > Clostridia > Oscillospirales > Acutalibacteraceae > Eubacterium_R. Next base: position 709 of record JAJQGZ010000005.1, read on the forward strand.
TCGCATAAAGCAAACTACAGAAGAAACGCGCACTACAACGACAGCAGATACCATATGTTAAACCTCCACTCAACCTTCACAAAAGGAACAATTGAATTCAGACTTTTCCAATTTGACGAACCAAGCACAGAACGCAGAGGCGGACTTCACGCAGAACAGCTTAAAAGCTACATTCAGCTTTGTCTTGCACTTTCACAAATGGCAAAGGAAGTAAGATTTGCAAGTCCAAAACCGCAGCAAAAACGAAAATCCGAAATGCGCAATGAGGACTTGGCTTTTAAGGCTCGGGTTTATCGGAGACGAATTCGCAACGGCAAGAGACCTCCTCATAAGAAGACTTAACGGAGACGCAGCCTTCAGAAACGGAAGAGCTGCCTGAAGAGCTTAGGTTAAATGCCCTACCGACTGCTTCAGCGGTCTTAAGGTGGTAGAAAGGAATGATTCAATATGAACAAAAGGTATTACATTGCTTATGGCAGCAACTTAAATTTGGAGCAAATGCACTTTCGCTGCCCAACGGCAAAGATTGTCGGAACTTCGGTCATTAACGATTATGAGTTACTGTTTAAAGGAAGTCTTACGGGAGCATATTTAACCATTGAGAAAAAGAAAAGCTCAAAGGTTCCTGTTGCCGTATGGGAAGTGACTGCAGAGGACGAACGCTCTCTTAACAGATACGAGGGTTGTCCGAGGTTTTATTACAAAAAGGATATGACGCTTAATATTAATGGTGTCGGGAAAACCGACTGTTTTGTATATATAATGCACGAAAACAGAAAACTCAGAATACCGTCAAATGCATATGTCGAGGCAGTCCTTGACGGATATGTCACATTTCAGTTTGATAAGAAATACTTAACAAAAGCAGTACAAAAATCAAAGGAGGCTGTTTCAAATGAAAGAAAATATAAATTCAGATATATTTAAAACCTGCCCGAAATGTGGGAATGAATATCACGGTGTGGGAGCAATTTTAAGAGTTGATAATAAAACGCTGATTTGCCCTGACTGCGGAACGAGAGAGGCTCTTGAAAGTATAGGTGTTGACAGCAACGAGCAGGAGCAAATTCTCGATACAATTCATCGATGTATGGAGGGTCAATAACGAAAGCAAGATAAAACGATAAAAGCAAAACAAATTATTTAAAGTCACTCTTGCAGTGGCTTTTTTATTGTTTATTCGGAGGTGATTTAAACGGTGGCAAGAAAATTCAAGAATTACAAGCCTACAAAATTTATGGCAAAAGGCTCATACTATAAGGCTCATACTATGATAAAGCAAGTGCAGACTTTTCCGTAGCTTTTGTTGAGCAATTAAAGCATACAAAAGGAAAATGGTGGGGAGAGCCGTTTGAACTTATCGACTGGCAGGAAAGAATTATACGGGATTTATTCGGTGTTCTAAAACCAAACGGCTATCGTCAGTTTAACACTGCATATATAGAAATACCTAAGAAAATGGGAAAGAGTGAGCTTACGGCTGCAATCGCACTTCTTTTAACCTGCGGTGACGGTGAGGAACGAGCCGAGGTATACGGTTGTGCCGCCGACAGACAGCAAGCGTCAATAGTATTTGATGTCGCCGCCGATATGATAAGACTGTGCCCTGCACTTTCAAAATGGACTAAGATATTGACGGCGCAGAAAAGGATACTCTTTCGGCCGACAAACAGCTTTTATCAGGTGTTGTCAGCAGAAGCATATTCTAAACACGGCTTTAATATACACGGTGTGATATTTGATGAGCTTCATGCACAGCCGAACAGAAAACTTTTTGATGTTATGACGAAAGGTTCAGGAGACGCAAGAACTCAGCCTTTGTATTTCTTAATCACAACAGCCGGAACAGACCCTAACAGTATATGCTATGAAATACACCAAAAGGCAATTGATATTATTGAAGGTCGAAAAGTAGACTCAACATTTTATCCTGTCATATACAGTGCAAAGGAAGAGGACGATTGGACAGACCCTAAGGTTTGAAAAAAAGCAAACCCGAGTCTTGGTATTACTGTAGGAATTGATAAAGTTAAAGCCGCCTGTGATTCGGCACGGAAAAATCCAAGTGAAGAAAACTCATTCAGGCAGTTAAGACTTAACCAATTGTTCTGGTCAAGCATTTTTGTAACATTTATGGCTGAAAAGTTTTGTTGGATT
>JAJQGZ010000053.1 GCA_021200075.1 Clostridiales bacterium
TTAAAAAATTGCAATTGCATATTGATAATTATTTGTCAAAGTAGTAAAATTATAAATAAGGCATTACCTTGTCTATTAAAATTTTTTATTTGCAGAGGAGAAGATTTTATGGCAAACAGATTTATTCTCAACGAAACAAGCTATCACGGCGCCGGTGCTATTAAGGAAATAGCTACCGAAATAACCGCAAGAGGGTTTAAAAAAAGCATTTGTATGCTCAGACCCCGACCTCATCAAATTCAATGTAACGAAGAAAGTTACGGATGTGTTGGACTCGGCTGACATTGCATATGAAATATACAGCCAAATAAAGCCCAATCTCACAATTGAAAATGTGCAGACAGGCGTTGAAACATTTAAGGCAAGCGAAGCCGACTGCATTATCGCTATCGGCGGCGGCTCTTCAATGGATACGGCAAAAGCAATCAGTATCATCATTGAAAATCCCGATTTTGCAGATGTTCGCTCTCTCGAGGGCGTTGCTCCGACAACAAAGAAATGCGTGCCGATAATCGCTGTTCCCACAACCGCAGGTACTGCCGCCGAGGTAACAATAAACTATGTTATCACCGACACGGAGAAGAACAGGAAAATGGTTTGCGTTGACCCGAAAGATATACCGATTATTGCCGTTGTTGACCCTGAAATGATGTCCACAATGCCGAAAGGGCTTACAGCCGCAACCGGTATGGACGCACTCACCCATGCTATCGAGGGATATATAACAAAGGCAGCTTGGGAGCTTTCGGATATGTTCCACCTCAAGACGATTGAAATAATCTCAAAAAAATCTCCGTGGCGCTGTTGAAAACACTCCGGAGGGCAGAGAGGGTATGGCTCTCGGTCAGTATATTGCAGGAATGGGATTTTCAAATGTAGGTCTCGGCATAGTACACTCTATGGCTCATCCGCTCGGCGCTCTTTACGACACTCCGCACGGTGTTGCAAATGCAATTATTCTTCCCACTGTTATGAAATATAACGCTCCCGCCACAGGTGAAAAATACAGGGATATTGCCAAAGCAATGGGTGTTGAAAATGTTGACGATATGACGTTTAAAGAAGCGAGAAAAGCCGCAGTTGACGCTGTAAAACAGCTTTCACAGGATGTAGGTATTCCGAACGATTTGAAAGAAATAGTAAAGCCGGAGGATGTTGACTTCCTCGCTCAGTGGCATATGACGACGCCTGCCGTCCTGGCAACCCGAGAGATACAAGCGTTGAGGAAATCAAAGAGCTGTATCTATCGTTTATGTAAGGCAAACTAAAATTTGAAAGATTAAAAACTGAAATCCCCGAGAGCACCGTGTTCTCGGGGATTTATTTTATAAATTATTAAATGCAGTGCCTGTACATTTTGAAGAAAAGCAATCGCTTCTGCGCTGTTATAAGCAGTTTATTAATCGTCCTCGGCGGTAAGAATCTCCGAATTGGTATCATCAAGTGCTATTACCGTACTGTCAATAAACCAACCGTTAAGAGTGAGACAGGATGAATAATTATTTTCCACAAACGCTTTGCAGAAATCATAGCTTGCGCCGCCCTCAACAAGAGTGGGAGTAATATCGCCGTTGCCGAGTGCTTCGTAAACAGCGTCATAATTTGCCTGAATCTCCTCATCATCGGTTACGAATGTAGCGTATATACCGTCTGTTGCACAATTTGCGGTAACTACCGTTCCGCCGCTGAAATCAGCAAGGCAGTCCTTAACCGCTTCTGCATAATCATTTACAACGGTGGTGTAAGCGTTGCCGTCTTCCTCACCTGCGGAAATTACGCCGAGATCGTAGTCAAAGCTCCATTTAGCGGTATAAGCGGAATCCGACTTGCTGTTGCCGCCGGCAAATATTGCCTGAACACCCTGATTGTACATTGAAGTACATACGGCGGCATAGCGGTCTACCATTTCAAATCCGGTATTCCAGTAATATTCGTTATCCATTGATATGCCTGTACTCTGACCATCGGAATCGGCATTTTCCCAATGAGAGAACATATATCCGTCTTCCGGAACGGCTGCGGCAACCTCTACCCAGTCGCCGGCTACATATGAGCCTAAACCTGTTGACTCGCCGTCTCCGCCCTCGCCGGTAACTACAGTTACATTAAATGTGGGCAAATCGCTCGCAACATAAACAGGTGTTACGGTTACATCGCTGTCGGTAACATTAATATTTGTTGTGGAGCTTGTTATATCCTCAACAGCATCTTCAACAGAACATTCCCAGTGGTCGAATATCATATTTTCACTTGCTACGGGAGCGGTGACACTGCACTGACCGTTTTCCGACACGGACTGCTCAAGATATACTGTGGTGCCGTCCTCTTCGGTAGTGGTTACTGTATAATATGCTCCCTCGATATCGGTGTATACGGCGGTGATTGTACAATCGCATTTTTCAACAAGAAGATTCATTGAAGAATCCTTTTCGGATGAAATATTTACCTTGCTGTCCTTAACACCGTCGGTATCGCTCTTTACTTCCCAATGATCGAATACCTGACCTGCCGGAGCAGTATCGGCAGTAACGGTAACATTAAAGCCGTCGGTATATGTACCGGAACCGATACCGTTTTCAACATTTACTACGAATGTTGTTTCATCGGTATCTTCAATCTTTTCATAGCAAGCGGTAATTGTAAAGCTATAATCATAATCAAGAAGCAGAGAATCGTAATCCGCCCAATCAACGGTTACGGGATTACCGAGAGTATCCGCCGCATATGCAGCGCCCTGTACAAATCCTGCGCCGTAATTTGCGGAATCATCGCTTGCAGTCTCGCCGAAATAACCGAGCTGTGTATTACCGTTAGCTACGGCAATATATCCTGCAAGG
>JAJQGZ010000100.1 GCA_021200075.1 Clostridiales bacterium
TATAAAATACTTTATAAAATACTATTGATTATAATTTAAAACTTTGCTATAATAATATCTGTATAATAGGCGGTATACCCGTTATATGTCCCGACACAATTGCCCAAAAAAACTGAATATAGAACTGAACATAGAATATAGAACTGAACATAGAATGAAAAATAATTAAAATAATATAGAAACAATATAATCCGTTAATCAATCTTTCTTTTCTCGCTTCTTTCTGATATTTATTTTCGGATTTATATTTGACTTATATTAAACCGTACATATTAACAAACAAACTATAATCAACAATATTTTTAATGAAAAGGAAAGATAAATTATAATATGGAAACATTTGACGATATATGGAATGCCGTTCTTGATTACTGCAAAAGCAGAGTGACTGAAACGGCTTTTAGTCTGTGGATTAAAATGACGGAATTTTCCGGCTACGACCCGTCAAAGTCCACGGTAACACTGACATTTCCGAAGCAGATGTATATGGATGTGTTCATGTCGCAGTACGAAGTACTGGTGAAAAAAGCGTTTGAAGAAATAATGGGCTTTCAGGTGGAGTTGGAATATATTTGCAAGGAAGAAGATTCACAGACCGAAAGAATCACCTATCAGGACGAACAGCATTTATATGATTACAAAAACGAACAATTTACATTTGAAAATTTCATTGTAGGAAAAAACAACAACTTTGCATATGCTGCGGCAAAGGCGATTGCTTCCGACCCGGGAACCAATTTTTCCGGCGGTTCTTCTTTCAGAAATTACAATCCGCTGTTTATTTACGGTAATTCGGGTCTCGGCAAAACGCATTTGTTAAACGCAATTTGTCACGAGGCTGAAAAGAATTTTTCCAATATGAACGTTATGTATGTCCGCACGGAGCAGTTTGCAAACGAATTTATACAGGCACTCCAACTGAAAAGGACGGACGAATTTCACGAAAAATATAGGAACAACATTGATATATTGCTGATGGACGATATTCAGTTCATAGCAGGCAAAGAAGCGACGGAGGAAGAATTTTTTCACACATTTGACTCCCTTGTATATGCAGGCAAGCAGGTTGTTCTTACATCGGACAGACCGCCGAAGGACATTCAATCGCTGATGGACAGGCTGAAATCAAGATTTGAGGACGGACTTCTTGCCGATATTCAGCCGCCGGAATATGAGACACGGTGCGCAATAATCAAACGCAAGGCGATGCTTCTCAACTTTGACATATCCGACCCGGTTGTAAATTACATAGCAGAAAAGATAAAATTAAATATCCGTCAGCTTGAGGGAGTTACCAAAAAGCTGTACGCTCTGTGCAATATAAGTGCAGGTAAACCAACCATTGCAATGGCTCAAAGCATTATTAAGGTTATTATGGAGGACACTCAGCCGTTGCCGGTAACAATACAAAAGGTTGTTGACGAGGTAAGCAGAACCACGGGAGTATCAAGCGAGGAAATTTACAGCAAGCAGCAAAAAGCCAATATATCCCACGCAAGGAAAATTACTTTTTATATTATCAGAAAAGTTACTTCAATGAGTTACGAGGATATAGGCAGTGAATTTAAAAAGCACCACTCCACCGTTATGTACAATATAAATCAGCTTGAAGAGGAAATTGAAAGAAATCCGAAGCTTGCAAGGCAGGTAAACGACATAATTTCTAATGTAAAAAGCGAGCAGTAGGACGGCAAAATTTTCCGCATCTTTTTTAGTTTTCCTCATAAATTTTTTTAACATTGGGTGTGAAAAAAATATTTTTTCCGCAATCCGCACATTTTTTCAACATTTTACAAATTAAAAATTTTGGCTTGATTTTGCCAATAAATAAACAAAATTTTGATTTTTCAGCAATTTCAACAGTTTATATTATTACTACTAAAAGTTAGTTTTTTTAGACGGAGGATAAAAAAATGAAATTTTCTTGTAATACCACACAATTAAGCGATGCAGTTGCAAATGTAATGAGAGCCGTCAGCACAAAGGTAATCATATCCACTATTGAGGGTATACTGATAGAGTGTGGTTCAAACACTTTAAGCCTTACAGGCTATGATTTTGAATTCGGCATTAATACCACTCTTGAAGCGAGCGTTGCCGAACCCGGAGCAATTGTAATTAAAGCAAAGATAATTAATGATATTATCAGAAAATTGCCGGACGGAAAGGTTACCTTTGAAGTAAATGATACTTCCGTCTCAATAATAAGCGGAGCGGCGCAGTACAATATTATGGGTATAGATGCAGAGAATTATCCCGAGCTTCCTTCTGTTTCCGGCGGTTATCCTCTTTTCTTAAACCAAAATATTTTAAGAGGAATGATAGACCAAACTCTGTTTGCGGTTGCCGATAACGAATCATCAAAGCCTGTACATACAGGTCTTAAATTTGAACTCTCGCTTAATCAGTTAAGGCTTGTCGGCGTTGACGGATACAGGCTTGCAATAAGAACCGAAACCGTTAAATACGACGGAGAGGACATAAGTTTTATAGTTCCAAAAAAAACAATAAGAGAGCTTACAAAGCTGTTTTCACAGGACGAGGACAAGGATATTTCTATCAGCGTAGGCAAAAGGCATATAATATTTGAAATTGATAATTACAGCGTTATCAGCCGTTTGCTCGACGGTGAATTTTTGGATTACAATGTGGCTGTGCCTAAAACCTGCCTGACAACGGTACTGATTAATACGCAGGACGCAGTTAATTGTATTGAAAAAGCTCTGCCTGTTATCGAAAATGACAAGAAAAATCCTATCAGATGTCTTTTTGACGCAGATGAAATGAGAGTTTCGACAGTATCAAGCCTCGGCAGAGTTGTCGATTATACCTACG
>JAJQGZ010000011.1 GCA_021200075.1 Clostridiales bacterium
GACTCTATTAAACTTTTACACGGAAGTGTTCAACTTGCACTTGCAATTTTCGATATTGACTGAAATTATTAATAAGTGTATAATAATATACAGTAAAACAAAGCCGTCGGTCATAATCGACGCACCGTAACTTCTGCGAAATATTTTGCAAACGAAAGGTTACCCATATGAGCTACAAAATAGTTGTTGACAGCTGTTGTGATTTGACAGAGGATATGAGAAAATGGGATAATATTGAAGTTGTTCCGCTTACTCTCGAAATTAAGGATTACCGCATTTTCGACGATGAAAGCTTTGACCAGGACGATTTTATATCCCGAATGAAAGCCAATCCCGGAGCCGCTAAATCCGCCTGCCCCGCTTCCGACGCTTTTAAGCAGGCGTACGAGGGAGAATATGATGAGGTGTATGTGCTGACCATAACGGACAAGCTCAGCGGAACATACAACAGTGCTGTTCAGGGCAAAGCTCTTTACGAGGAAGAAAATTCGGATAACAAAAAAATCCACATCTTCAATTCCCTTGCGACATCGGGAATAGAAACTCTCGCCGCAAGAATGATTAAAGAAACAGCCAACAGCGGTGCGGATTTTGACGAGGTTATAAAAAAGGTTGAGGATTATATAATAAACCGAACCGGTCTTTACTTCTGCCTTGAAAGCCTTGACGCACTCAAAAATAACGGACGGCTCTTTGCGCTTACGGCAAAAGCGCTTGAAAAAATCAGGGTAAGGCTGATCTGCAAGAGGACAACGCAGGGCAATATAGCCCTTGCGGCACAGGATATTACCATCAACCGTGCGATGATAAAAATGGCTAATTTGATCAGCACGGAGCTTGACGGCAAGGATTTAAGCAATCAAACGCTTATCATATCGTATGTATGCTGTGAGGACAGAGCAAAAACCGTTGCAAATAAAATTACCGAAAAATCTAATTTCGGTAAGATTGAAATAATGAAGGCTTCGGGGCTTAATTCCCTTTACGCTTCCGACGGAGGAATCATAGTTTCCTACAGCTTTTAGTATTAATAATTAAATTTTTTTATTGTAAAAGAGGTAATATAAATGGAAATCAAGTACGACTTGACAAAAACACCTAAGGAAAAGCCGACAGGCAAGCTCGGCTTCGGTCAGATTTTCACCGACCATATGTTCATTATGGACTATGATGCCAGAGAGGGCTGGCACGACGCAAGAATTGTCCCCTATCAGCCGCTTGTTCTTGACCCGTCCGCTCTTGTATTCCACTATGCGCAGGAATGCTTTGAGGGACTTAAAGCCTACAGAACGCCGAGCGGAGATGTTCAGCTTTTCCGCCCTGACAAGAACGGCGAAAGGCTCAATTCCACACACGACAGACTTTGTATTCCACAAATTCCGGTTGAAGATTTTGTTCAGGCGGTTAAAGCTCTTGTAAGCGTGGAAAAGGACTGGGTACCGTCAGAGCCGGAAACGAGCCTTTACATTCGTCCGTTTACGATTGCGACCGAGCCTGTACTCGGCGTAAAAGCGTCGGATAAATATATGTTCATCATAATCTGCTCACCGTCGGGCGCATATTACGAAGAGGGTATGAACCCGGTTAAAATTTATGTTGAGGACGAATATGTCCGTGCAACTCCGGGCGGAACGGGATATATTAAATGCGGAGGCAACTATGCCGCATCAATCATTGCTTCGGAGAAAGGTCACAAGCTCGGATTTTCACAGGTGCTTTGGCTTGACGGCGTAGAGAGAAAATATGTTGAGGAAGTCGGCTCGATGAACATTATGTTCAAGATTAACGGCGAAATCTACACCGCTCCCACCGTCGGAACGGTTCTCCCCGGTATCACAAGAATGAGCTGTATCGACCTGCTCAAGAAATGGGGATATAAAGTAAACGAGACGAGATTTACAATCGACTCCGTTATGGAAGTCGCCGAGAACGGCACGCTTGAAGAAGTATTTGGAACAGGCACCGCTGCGGTTATAAGCCCGGTAGGCGGCCTTACATACGAGAATCAGTCGGTTGAAATCAACGACTTCAAAACCGGAGAATTAACTCAAAAGCTTTATGACACGCTCACCGGAATACAGTTCGGCACCGTTGAAGATTCAATGGGCTGGACGGTCAAGGTAGACTGATTTAAACCGCAATATAATATCTACAAAGCCTTGTGTATTTTTACGCAAGGCTTTTAGAATAAGTAATTATGAGAACGATTGAATTTAAAATAACCGACGAAGACGGCGGTACACTGATTAGGGATTATTTGAGAGGATTCGGTGTTTTCTCTTCCCTGCTCAAAAGGCTAAAGCAAAGCGAAAACGGCATTACGGTGAACGGAGAATTTGCAAAAACAAACCAACCGCTCAAAGCCGACGACACGCTGAAAATAAGCATTGAAAACCGTGGCTCTATGCCCGAGCCGTTTGAAATGAACACAGTTAAAAAAATATATGACGACGAGGATTTGTTAATACTTGACAAGCCGCCGTATATGTCGGTACACGAAAGCAGGAACCACCGAGGGGATACTCTCGCAAACGCTGCCTCAATATATATGGAAAGCGACACGGCTTTCCGTGCGGTGTACAGGCTCGATCGTGACACAAGCGGACTTGTGGTAATTGCTAAAAACGAGCTTTCCGCCTGCAAGCTTGCAGGGAAAATTAAAAAGGATTACTATGCGGTATGCAAAGGGATTTTGCACGGCGAGGGAACTATTGACCTGCCTATTCGCAGAGCGGAGGAAAGTATTATTACAAGGGGCGTTTTCGACGACGGAGAAAAAGCAGTCACCCACTGGCAGGCTGTTGAAAATTTCCGTAA
>JAJQGZ010000207.1 GCA_021200075.1 Clostridiales bacterium
ATATTTAATATCCTTGTAATAATAGTCGAAGCTTTTGTAATCAGACTCCAAATCATTGTCCTCGATAAAATAATGGCTTGCCTTTTCTCCCATTTTTGCACCGTCCTGTCTGTTTGATAGATTGCTGTTTTTTTTGCATAATTATTCTATCATACCTACCGCCGAGCGGTCAACATAAATTAAGAATATTATTTAATCTCCGTGATATGTAAAAAGCGAAAAATAAAATATTATTTTAATATTGATAAAAATTAGTGACAAACTGCCTTTGCGGTGTTATAATACAGCAAAGCATTTAATATTATGGTGAACAGTATGGACGCTATTAAAAGTTACAGAAAGAATATAATAATCAAAAGCATTGTTATTCCCGTTGTTGTAACTTTGCTTGCACTTTTCTTATTTCATTATGCCGAGCCGTATATTGAGCAAAAGCTCCCAAATGCCGAAGCATATTCTTACTCTGAAAGTACGGAGGCGGATGCTGATGAATAAAGCAACGGCTTTTCTCAGGCGGGTTACGTGTTATCTGCTTTCAATGGCTATGGCACTTACTCTTTTGCTCTCGGCTTTGTCAATCGTGATTTCGTTCACGCTCGGCGACAGCAGCTTTATGAATTCACGCTTTACCGACGGAGATGCAACAACCGAGCTTTCCTCTCAGCTTGATGAAAGGCTCGGCGATATATCCCTTGAATATGGATATTGATTCAAGTGTTTTGTCCGATGCTTTTGCATATGATACAAGAGTTGACGCTCAGAATATTGCGCTTAAATCACTTTATAACGTAAGGCTTACTCCTGTCGGCAATTCAATCAGCGCTTCGTATATTTGCGAAAATGCGCTTGAGGATTACAATTCTCAGCAAAGCAAAAAGGACAGGCTTTCGGATACCGAGATTGAAGAAATTTCATCACTTGTGAATACCGCATTCGATGATGTTTATATGATAGAAAATTCGCAGGAGTATTCAACTCTTAATTTATTGCTTTCATATGATATTAAGATGATATTTGTTTCTCTTGCGGCGTCGGTTATCCTTGCGGTTATGATTTATTTTCTCTGCTCCGGCAGGCGCAAGTCATTTAATTTTGCGGCTATGTCGTTTGTAACGGCAGGGGATATTACACTCGCACTTTCGCTTTATATTATGTTTAAAGCGGATTTCGGCGGTACTATGTTTACCAATATATCCGCATATAATCTCGCTCTTTCAAATGCGCTTGACAGCACATATAAAATATTGCTCGCCGCAGGAGCTGTGCTGATTGTTATAGGAGTGGCAATTTTCATTTCAACCTATAAATATTATACGAAAAAGATAAAAAAATATGAATCTTGATTATGAGATAGAAACTAATTTGATTTATAATCAGGACGAAACGGAGATTTAACTATGGAAATTCTGGACGCTTTTAATGTTATGGAAAAACAGCTTTCGGCGGCTAATATCGAGCTTGGTTTTAAAAAAGAAAATGCAAGTGACACAAGCCTTACTTTCGTTGGCGAAAAAGGAGCTTACAGGGTTGCTTACGACGCTTCAAGCTCAGTTATGGTTTTTGACTGCGCATATGAATATGACGGCAATGACGAAAGCTTCAAAACTATTTCAAAGAGCCTTTTTAACAGCGAATATGACGAATCAGACGCCAAATCCCTTGCAAATGAAATATCCGACGAGCTTGCAGGGCTTTTCAAAAAGAGAAAAAAGGTTGACCTCGATAAAGTAAAAATGCCTAAATCCGTATCTCGTACAAAGGCGAAAAACGGCATTATCAGCTATGATACCGATTCTCTTGCAAACCGCTTTGGCACGCTTTATCCCGAGATGAAAAAAGATATCAAATCAAATATAGTTAAGTACGGTGAGTTCTTGCCGGAAACATTTTTTATCGAACACGGCACGGCAAAGGTGCTTGATGTCATCGCAAGCGGCAGTAATGATGAGAGAAAAAAGCTTTTCAAAATGCTCAACGAGGTTTACGAGGACGGCACAAACGAGGTTCAGGATATTATCAGCGTGACAATTCTCGGAGAGATGAAAAACGATAAATCTCTTATGGAAATTGCCGATAAGTATATGTCCGATTATATGTCCGGCCCCGTACACGAGATAAATAAAATCACCGCCAAGAAAAGCGGCTTGACAAAAAAGCTGAAAAATCCTCCGGCATATAAGCCGAAGAAAAAGAAGAAAAGCTTTATGAACAATGCCCTCCAACAGCAGAATACGGGCAGATAGGTACATCTGAATGAAGAAGAATGAAAAGAGGCTCGTCAGATACGGGATATTAGTACCTGTTATTTCTGCAATTTTTCTAACGGTGCTTTTCTGTATTTTAACGGCGAAGATTGATTTCCCATATACTCAGGGCAGCGAAAAATTTGCCAAATATCAGCGAATATCTGTATGAGGAAATAGAAGATCCGTCTGAATATACTGGCACTTCGGATGAAACTGCGGATAAGCAGGCGATACTTTCCTGTATCGGAGATAATACAATAATCGGCGAAATAGCAATTGAAAACACCAATTATTCACTTATCTACTGGGCAAACGAGGTAAACGCAAATTCAAAATTCAATATTGAAACCGATACCTTAATCGGCGAAATCGGTGTTTGCCGTGCGCAGATATACAAGGACGAGAGCAATATGCTCAAGCTTCTTTCACCCGGCGAAAGTATAACAATAAGTACATTCTATTCCGATTATGAGTACGAGGTGGTTGAAGCGCTTACAGTTTCAAACTTAACTGAGCTTTCTCATTGCGGAGAGGGCGTCGGTCGGGCACTGGTGCTTTACAC
>JAJQGZ010000096.1 GCA_021200075.1 Clostridiales bacterium
CTGTGAATCCCGATTTTTGCTTTGCTGTTTTTTTACAGCTCCCTACAAAAATTTTTTATTCTTTAGAGTATTAATAAATTCGTCAAATTCACTTGAATTAGCATATATAGTATAACATTATTAATACCCAAAAATTCCGCATTTTTCAATTTTTCTTTTCATGTCAAATGAAATCAGATAATTTTCAGATAAATAAAGTATTATATCATAACACTTAAAGTACATTTCCACACTTTTTCCATCAAAGCAATCCTTAATATCATTTGAAAGGCAGCTATACTCTATTTAGTGTAATTATAAAATAATTATCAAGACTTGTCAAAAAAATATCAATGCATTGCAAATGTTTTTAAAAATGATGAACCGGTAATTAAAAAATCACTTTATTCTAACGAAACGAATAAAACGATAATGTTCAGTGTGTTGATATCACCATAAAAGATGTCAACAGCGATATTGCAAATTATTGTGAAGCATCAATAAAATCTTAAAAATAGAATATCGAATTTTATCACAAAGCAAAAATATCCCTAAAAACCTCTTGTTTAATGGTTTTCAGGGATATTTTGTATCAATACTACTCGGCAAATATTTTAATGACTTTGGCCCCGATGTCAGTTGAAAGTCAGTCTGACATCAGAGCGTTCATTATTTTATCATCAAATTGTCTTCAATAATTTATAATATTCGCCGTACTCATCAGCGCCGTCAAAAATAATATTTGTAAAGCTTTTTTACGATACAAATGTAAAGCGGCGGAATTATCCTTATCAGCACCTATAAATATTTCATTATAACCCATATCTTTGATTTTTTCTACGGCATAATCAATCAGAATACCGCCGATACCCTTGTTATGATACTCATTTTTTACAATAAGCCGTGATATATAAATCCGCTTTTAGGTATAGTGTAATCACTGTCTTTCATGTCAAAAACAACAGCAATTTCACCTATAAATTCACTGTTTTCCTCATACACAAATACAGTTCGATTTCCACTTTCGATTTCTTTATGAAACTTTTCGGTAAAAGGAGATTTTTTCATATCCCAAATATTGTTGCATTTAGAGTAATCATCAATTGGGAGTTTATGTACGGCAGTGTCGGTTATCGGATTTATGCTGTTTTCTGCGAATTTGTCAAGGCGATAAATCATTTCAATCCTATTCCTTTCAAATTGTGTATAGCCATGGAGTTTTTAACCTTTTGCCGTTTCTTATAAAATAAATTAGTTCTTCTACATCATCAAAATCATCGTAATCACCGGTTATACCGTCAAAGGATATTCACAGTTTGAAAAGCTCAATGTTTATGCAAGTTTCAAACATTTGCGGAATTATTCCCACTCGACTGTTCCGGGGGGTTTGGAGGTTATGTCGTACACCACTCTGTTGATGTGCTCAACTTCATTTGTGATTCTGTTTGACACCTTTGCGAGGATGTCATACGGGATTTTTGCCCAATCGGCAGTCATAAAATCGTCCGTCGTCACCGCTCTTATTGCAACGAGGTGGTCGTAGGTTCTGTGGTCGCCCATAACGCCGACGGTATTAACTCCCGGGAGTACGCAGAAGAACTGGGAGAGATTTTTTTCATATCCGTTTTTCGCCATCTCGTCACGGAGAACCCAGTCGGCTTCCTGTAGAATTTTTATTTTTTCGGCAGTAATTTCGCCTATAATCCTTACACCTAAACCGGGGCCTGGGAACGGCTGTCGCCAAACAAGTTCTTTGGGTATTCCGAGCTTTTCTCCTGCCTGTCTTACCTCGTCCTTAAAGAGGTCGCAAAGCGGTTCGATAATGCCGAGAAATTCGACATCGTCCGGCACATTAACTCTGTTGTGGTGGGTTTTTATAACATCGGCATCGCCTTTTCCGGATTCTATACAATCCGGGTAAATCGTTCCCTGGGCAAAGTAGCCGAGCTCGCCTTGCTTCCTGATTTCACTCCAAAATACATTAAAAAATTCTGTGCCGATAATTTTCCTTTTCGCTTCGGGGTCGGTTACTCCTTTGAGCTTGGAAAGGAAATGGTCGCCGCAATTTATTCTGACAAAGTTCATATCAAAAAGAGAAGTGAATGTTTTTTCGACAAAATCGCCCTCATCTTTTCTCATAAGCCCTTGGTCAACAAAAACGCAGGTGAGCTGTTTGCCGACGGCTCTTGACAAAAGTCCCGCAGCAACCGAGGAATCAACACCGCCGGAAAGACCGAGTATAACTTTTTTATCGCCGATTTTTTCACGCAGCGATTCAATGGTATTTTCAATAAAATTATCCATTACCCAATCGTCGGTGCAGCCGCATATTTCATAAAGAAAATTGTGCAGGATTTGCAGACCGAACCGGGTATGCGTAACCTCCGGGTGAAACTGCACGGCATAGAGCTTTTTGCCCGTATTTTCCATAGCGGCGCAAGGGCAGTCGGCAGTGCTTCCGATAACCCTGAAGCCGTCGGGCAGCGAAGCAATGCGGTCTGTGTGGCTCATCCAAACGGTTGATGTTTCGTCAATGTCCTTAAAAAGAGCGGAGCTTTGAGCCGTAAATTCAATTTTTCCGTATTCGCTTTTAGGTGCGGTTTCAACCTCTGCGCCGCACATCCACGCCATAAGCTGACAGCCGTAGCAAATGCCGAGAACCGGAATGCCTATATCGAGAATATCCTTTGTATAATGCGGCGAATCAAGGTCGTATACGGAATTCGGCCCGCCGGTGAAAATTATGCCCTTGTAGTTATTTTTTTTGATAATATCAATCGGCGTTGTGTAGGGTAGACTTTCCGCATAAACCTTATGGTCACGGAC
>JAJQGZ010000146.1 GCA_021200075.1 Clostridiales bacterium
GATTGTATGAACGGTGAAATAGACTTGATTATCACGAAATCAATTTCTCGTTTCGCAAGAAATACGCTGGACACCTTGAATTATGTCCGTATGCTGAAGGATAAAAATATAGCTGTGTTCTTTGAGGAGGAAAATATAAACACTCTTACGATGGACGGTGAGCTTCTGCTTACGATATTAAGCTCGGTGGCTCAGCAGGAAGTGGAAAATATATCGGCGAATGTGAAAAAGGGCTTGAAAATGAAAATGCAGCGCGGCGAGCTTGTTGGCTTTCAAGGCTGCTTGGGCTATGACTATGCCCCGGAAACAAAATCTATTTCCGTAAACGAGGACGAAGCAAAAATCGTCAAATATATTTTTGAGCGGTACAATGCGGGAATGGGCTGCTTCATCATCGCACAGGAGCTTGAAAAGCTCGGCTATAAGACAAAGCGCGGAAACAGCGTTTGGGCTGAAAGCACCGTTATGGGTATTTTGAAAAATGAAAAATACAAAGGCGATATTAGGCAGGGCAAAACTTTTACCGTTGACCCTATCTCAAAAAGGCGATTGGATAATTTCGGTGAAGAGGATCAATTTTATGTCCGCAATCATCACGCGCGCATAATAAGTGAGGAGCTTTTCGAAAGCGTTCAGGCGATAATTCAAAGAAGAAGCCGAAGCAAAAGGAATACGGACGGCAAACGTGAGACATTTACGAGAAAGTATCCGTTCAGCTGTATGCTTGAATGCAGATTTTGCGGCTATCATTTGACGCGCAGAAGCTGGCATTCGGGAAGCAAGTATCACAAAGTGATGTGGCAATGCGTGACCGCTACAAAGAAAGGCAAAAAATATTGCGAGCATTCAAAGGGCATTTCGGAAGAAATAATCGAAAATGCGTTCCTTGAAAGCTACAAACTGTTGTGTCATAATAACAAGGACGTTATTGATGGGGTTCTCAAAAGAATCGAGACTTCCCTATGCTCCGGCGATTACGCAAAAGAAAAATCAAAAACGGAGAGAGCGCTCGCGGCTCTTGAAAAGAAGAAAAACAATCTTTTGGATATGCGCCTTGACGAGCTGATTGACCAACAAACCTATGAGGAAAAATACGCCGAATTAACAGAACAGTTTAACAAGCTTAACGATGAGCTTGCGGTATACACCGATACCGAGAGCCGCGAAAAGAGTGTAAAAAAGCGTTTGGCGGATTTCAGAAATGTCCTGGAGCATAACGAGGTCTTGGTCGAATTTGACAGAACGATATTTGAAAGCATCATCGACAAGGTAATTGTAGGCGGATACGACGACAACGGAAATCCCGACCCGTCAATGCTGACCTTCATATATAAAACAGGTTTCACCAACAACGTTGACGCATCAAAGCACAAACCGCCGCGCGCAAACCACAGCCAAAATGTGAACACCGAATTGTGTTCCTTTGCCGAAAACGAGTAGGATAATTTGTGTTCATCTGCAAGCCCTGACACACGTGGAGACGGTTGTCTTGATGTCGAGGGAAAATGATTAATTATAGCACAAAAAGAAAAATGGTTATATAGCTTAGATACTGTATCATTACCGCACACAAAGGAAAGGAGCAACACCTATGGCGTTTGATTTTAAGAAAGAATACAAGGAATTTTATATGCCTAAGAGCAAGCCGCAGATTGTGAATGTGCCGCGGGCAAATTACATAGCCGTAAGAGGAGAGGGAAATCCCAACGAGGAGGGCGGCGCGTATCAGCGGGCAATCGGTATTTTGTATGCCGTAGCCTATACGCTGAAAATGAGCTACAAAACCGATTACAAAATAGAGGGTTTCTTTGAATATGTTGTTCCGCCGCTTGAGGGATTCTGGTGGCAGGAGGATTTGGATTACACCGACAAATCCTCGTTTAAATGGATTTCAGTTATTCGTCTGCCCGACTTTGTTACCGAGAAAGATTTTGATTGGGCGGTGGAAACAGCGTCTAAAAAGAAAAAGCTTGACTGCTCATCGGCGGAAATTCTCACGATTGACGAGGGGTTATGCGTACAGATTATGCACCTCGGACCCTTTGACAACGAGGACGCAAGCGTGGCGATTATGGACAGGTATCTTGAGGAAAACGGGTATGAAAATGATTTTTCCGACGGACGGCTTCACCACGAAATATATATGTCCGATGCAAGAAAGGTCGCGCTGGAAAAGTGGAAAACCGTAATACGGCATCCGATAAGGAAAAAACAGTAAGCCGCCCCATGGCAAATCCATAGGGCGGCTCGCTCTTTATTTGGGTCATACTAACAGCTTTCCAAACTTTAAGAGCTATGCTAAAGCTCTCGAAATTATTTGCCGCACTTGTTATCGCAGCCGCAGTCCTTTTTAATACCTGTTCCCATGATTTTTTTATGCTTCAGATTTTCTTGCAGCTTATTCAGCGCTTCACCAAAGTGTATAATTAAAAGTAAGATGTCCCCCCGCCTCTATAGGCGGCGGGTTCCGCTTACTTTTTTCAGTGGCGGAGTTGATTTGCAAGCAAGTCAACTATCCGCCACTGAAACGTTGAATGACGGGGCAAAGCCCCTTATTGAAAAGCCGCCGCGTTATTGACGCGGCGGCTCTTATTTTAGGCTTCCCCATCCCATTTGATTTTTTGTATTTTATTCTCAAAAATACAAAACATTTGTTTGACTTTTTTGTTCGTTTATGGTATACTGAAATTAACAGTAGAACAACAGTGAAATATGTATGTCGAATTTACATTGAATTGGAGGAAAAACCATGCCTAAAGTTACGGAAAAAGATTACATGATTATGGAT
>JAJQGZ010000046.1 GCA_021200075.1 Clostridiales bacterium
CCTCGGACATTTTGTAAACCATGTTACCATATCCGACATATTATCCGCCTGCCAAGTCTTGTCAATGAGGTACGCTTCATAAACAGTTTTTCCTGTCAATGAGGTATACTTCATATTTCATAAATTACAATTAACTTCACTCTCCACACTCAACTCTTTTTATTAACCCTCAATGTGCGAAGTGCGTTTGCTGTTGCGATAAGGCACACGCCGACATCGCCGAACACGGCAAGCCACATTGCGTTTTCATCAAATATTCCGACGGCACAGCCGACAAGGATTATCAGCTTAACAGCAAGGGAGAAAATAATATTCTCGTGTTCGATACGCATAGTCTTTTTTGCAATTCTCCTTGCAAGCGGAATTTTGGAGAGCGAATCGCCCATAATTACCATATCCGATGCTTCTATTGCGGCGTCTGAGCCGATACCGCCCATAGCGACGCCCACATCAGCCTGAGCAAGCACGGGTGCGTCGTTGATACCGTCGCCGATGTAAAGCACGGTTCTGCCCTGCTGCTGAAGTTCCTTTACCTTGTTCACCTTTTCATCGGGCAGGAGCTTTGAATGTGCGGTGACAATGCCTGCCTTTGAAGCAATATCGTCCGCTATTTCCTTACGGTCGCCGGTGAGCATTACGGTGTAATCCATACCCTGCGCTTTCAGCTCAAATATTGTGTCCCTGCTGTCCTGCTTAATAATATCGGCAAACACAATATCGCCCATAAAATCGGTATCGCTACAACAGTAAACGGCTGTGCCGATAAGCTCTGTGGGTGTGTAATCAACACCTGCAAGAGCCATAAGCTTTTCGTTACCGACATAATATTTTACACCGTCAACAATGGCTGAAACTCCCATTCCCGAATAATTCTTTGCATCCTTAACATCAAGACTGTCGGAATAATGACCGAAAGCAAGATTGATTGACTTTGCAAGCGGATGGGTTGAAAAACGCTCGCAGGCGGCTATTATTCCGAGAAGCTCACGGTGCTGATTGTCGCTGCATTTGCAGTTATGGCATTCACAGCTTACATATTCAAATTTACCGCTCGTCACCGTGCCTGTTTTGTCAAAAACCGCCGTGTCCGCCTTTGCAAGAGATTCAAGGAAATTACTGCCCTTTACAAGCACTCCCTGCTTTGAGCAAGCACCGATACCGCCGAAAAACGCAAGCGGTATGGAAATAACGATTGCGCACGGGCAGGAAACTACCAAAGCGGAAAGACCCCTATATATCCAGTCCGACCATTCTCCGCCGAAAAAGAGCGGAGGAACAAGAATTATCAAAAGCGCAACAAGGCAGACTATCGGCGTATAAATCCTTGCGAACCTGGTTATGGACTGCTCGGTTTTGCTCTTATTATCCTCGGCGTCCTCTATCATATCGAGGATTCTGGAAACGGTGGAATCCTTGTATTCCTTGATGACCTCAATGGTCAATGCGCCGTCGGCGACAACACTGCCTGCAAGCACGGTATCGCCTTCGGATTTTGAAACGGGTATTGATTCGCCCGTCAACGCTTTCATATCAACTTCGGCACTGCCCTCGGTAATTTTGCCGTCGAGGTCGAGCTTTTCTCCCGGCTTTACAATCAGAAGCTCACCGACCTTTACATCCTCCGGCTTTACGCAAATCTCCTTTGAATTTCGCAAAACCGTAACGCTCTCCGGCTTCAGTTCAAGCATATCCTTAATTGATTTTCTGCTTTTTTGAACAGCAAGGCTCTGCAAAAATTCGCCGATTGTGAAAAGGAGCATAACCGTACAGCCCTCTGTGTATTCGCCGACGCAAAATGCGCCGATTGAAGCGATACCCATTAAAAAATTCTCGTTGAAAACATCGCCGTGGATTATCCCCTCGACCGTTTCCTTGATAATATCAAAACCGACAATTAAATACGATATGCCGAAGCAAAGCAAATAAACAAAACTCGGCACATTCAGCACGCCGTTTTCCGTAAGCTCGTTTAATATGTAGCCGATAATGAGAAGCAAGCCTGCGGAAATTACCTTGCCTGCAAATTCCTTTTTGTTCAGTTCCTCGTGAGCGTGGTCGTGACCGCAGGAACAGGAATCGCCGTTATGCTCATGGTTATGCCCGCAGCAGCATTCAGCCGAATGATTATGCTCGTGTTCGTGGTTATGATTTTTTGCCATTGTTATTCCTCCACATGCTCGGTAGCGCAGTCTATAATTCTTTTTACATGGTCGTCGGCAAGGGAGTAAATCATACTCTTGCCCTGCCGTCTGTATTTAATCAGGTGGTTTTGCTTCAAAATACGAAGCTGGTGGGAAATTGCGGTTTGCGACATTTCAAGCTTTTTGGCAATTTCACCCACGCAAAGCTCGCCGTCAAGAAGTGCGACAAGTATGCGTATTCGGGTTGAATCTGAGAATACCTTGAACAAATCCGCCAAATCGTAGGCAAGCTCCTCACTCGCTTCAAAATGTTCAATGTTCATAGTTGCGCACCTCATATGAATGGTTGTTCATATGAGTATTATAGCTTGCTTGCTGTATGTTGTCAAGAACTTTTTTAAGAGTGTGGAGTTTGGAGTGTGGAGCGTGGAGTTATCGGTGTTTGATTGTAGTATGAAAAATCGGGACATAGGTAAGGCTTAGGAGCAACGGTAAATATGAAATTCTATAGTATATGAAGCACACCTCATTGACAAGAAAATCCGGATGTTATTCACGGTGTCGGCGTAGGGAGCAGTAAAAAAAACAGCAAAGCAAAAACCGGGATTCACAGAAAAAGTGAGTCCCGGTT
>JAJQGZ010000008.1 GCA_021200075.1 Clostridiales bacterium
CCATACTAAATTCCACCTCAAATTCCACTGTGGAATTTACTTTGGGAATTTACTCTACTTTTTTCTTTTCGGCAAAGAAGCATTGCCGTCTTGAATATTGTTCACATTTATGTTACAACATTTACAATATTTTATATTACAATATATTTAATAACGGTTGAGGGAGGTTTCGGTTTAAATATGAAGCTGAAAGCTTTAATAAACGGTATCAGTGTGTACGAGGGCAAGGAGCTGTCCGCAGACTGCGCCGTTAAAACAATAAAGGCTCGCCAAAATGCGGTGTATCCGCTTTATAGGGGGATGGGAAAGCCGTCAAGTCCTGCGGTTTCCCCCGGGGACAGAGTCTTAAAAGGACAGCTTATTGCAAATGCGGATGGTTTCACGACATCCCCTGCGCACAGCGCCGTATCGGGTACGGTAAAAAAAATTGAAAAGCGCACAATTTCAAGCGGTATTGTCGCCGACTGTATCGTTATAGAAAACGACGGCGCCGACGAAACTGTGCAGGATTACGGAAAAGAAAGGGATTACAAATCTCTTTCTCAAAATGAGATAACAGAGGTTATCAAAGAATCGGGAATAGTAGGTCTCGGCGGAGCGGGCTTCCCCACATCTGTCAAGCTCAGCCCGAAAAATATTTCCGAAATTGATTATCTGATTATAAACGGCTGTGAATGTGAGCCGTATCTGACATCGGACTATCGGCTTATGGCGGAAAAAACCGATGAAATTATCACGGGTATAAATATCGTTTTACGGCTTTTGCCAAATGCAAAGGCGATTGTTGCAATTGAAAATAACAAGAGCGATGTTTACAAAATGCTCTGCGACAAGACTGCGAATAACGACAAAATCTCCGCTTGCGAATTAAAAACAAAATATCCGCAGGGCGGTGAAAGGCAGCTTATTTACGCCGTGACGGGAAGAAAGCTCAATTCAAGAACCCTGCCGGCTCAGAAAGGCTGTATCGTGCTGAATGTCTCCACCTGCTTTGCGATATATGAAGCGGTGTGCCGCAACATTCCGCTGATTCACAAAATTATCACGGTAACCGGAGACGGTGCAAATTCACCCTGTAACCTTGATGTTCCGATAGGAATGAGCTACAGCGAAATTCTTGAAGAAGCGGGCGGAGCCAAAGAGGAAGCGGTAAAATATATATCCGGCGGCCCTATGATGGGCACGGCTTTAAGCTCGCTTGATGTTCCGACGGAAAAAAATTCTTCCGCACTGCTCATCTTCACCAAGGATGATGTGGCTGTGCTGAACCCGTCAAACTGCATACACTGCGGAAAATGCCTTACCGTCTGCCCGGAGCTTTTGGTGCCGCAAATGATGGCAAAGGCGGTCAAGAGCGACGACTTTGAAAACTTCAAAAAACTCGGCGGAATGGAATGTGTGGAATGCGGATGCTGCACATACATCTGCCCTGCAAAAATTCCGCTCACACAGCTCTTTAAGTACGGAAAAGCCGCCGTGCGCAAGAGTGCGGCTAAGAAAGGTTAAGGAGGTATGATACTGTGTTTAATGTTTCGGTTTCACCGCATATACGCTCACAGAATACTACAAGGTCGGTAATGGCTGATGTCGCCATAGCTTTGTTGCCCTCCATAGCGTTCGGTATTTATCATTTCGGGCTTAACGCACTGATGATTACGCTCGTCTGCGTCGTCACCTGCGTTTTATGCGAGCTTTTATTTGAACTAATCTGCAAAAAGCCGATTACCGTATTCGATTTCAGTGCAGTCGTTACGGGGCTTATTCTGGTTATGAACCTGCCTGCAACCGCAACCTGGTGGATGGCGGTGCTCGGCGGTGTATTTGCAATAATCGTCGTTAAAATGCTTTTCGGCGGTATCGGGCAAAACTTTATGAACCCGGCTCTCGGCGCAAGGTGTTTTTTGCTGATTTCGTTCACCTCGAGAATGAACGATTTTTCAACTGCGGACGGCGTATCCTCCGCAACTCCCCTTGCAATGCTTTCAAGCGGCGAATCGCCCGATTTGCTGACGCTGTTCCTCGGCTTTCACGGAGGATGCATCGGCGAGGTGTCCGCACTTGCAATACTTATCGGCGGACTTTATTTGATTATTAAAAGAGTTATTTCCGTAAGAATACCTCTTTCCTATATCCTGTCAACCCTCGTTTTCATACTGGTAATTAACGCAATATCAGGAGGAGACACATCTGCAAATTATATTCTCTGCCAGCTTCTGTCAGGCGGTCTGCTTGCCGGAGCGTTCTTTATGGCGACGGATTACGCAACAAGCCCGATAACCCACAAGGGGCAGATAATTTACGGTATAATCCTCGGTCTGCTCACAGCTTTTTTCAGAACTTTGGGTTCGACCGCAGAGGGTGTATCGTACTCGATTATTATAGGCAATCTTCTTGTTCCGCTCATCAAGAGGATAACAATACCCAAGCCTTTCGGCTGTAAATCGGCGAAAGGAGAAAAAGCAGATGCCTGAAAACGAAAAAGCTAAAAAATCAAAATCAAGCTCAAGTATAGTTAAAAATACGCTTGTAATTTTAATCGTAACATTTGTTGCCGTGCTTTTGCTGGCGGTGGTAAATCAAATTACGCTTGAACCGATTGAACAGGCGGAGGTAAACGCAAGGGCTGAAGCTTACGCTTCTGTTTATACCGACGCCGTGAATTTTTCCGAAGTGGAGGACAGCAAAACTCTGCTTGAAAATTCTGTAACTCTCATTGAAAACAGCAATTACGCAGGATGCACAATCGACGATGTTCTCGCCGCCGAGGATTCCTCAGGCAATATAATAGGATATGTTGTTGCCGCAACATCTCCGAGCGGTTACGGCGGAGAAGTTCAAATAGCCGTGGGTATCACAACCGACGGAGTTATAACAGGATTTGATGTTGTATCAAACAGCGAGACGGCAGGTCTCGGAGCAAAATGCACCGAAGCGGAATTCACCGACCAGTTTGACGGAAAAACCGCCCAAACGCTTGAATATTCAAAAACCGGCGCAACCGATGATAATGAAATTGACGCAATAAGCGGCGCAACAATAACCACTAATGCGGTTACCGAAGCCGTAAATTCCGCAATACTTTTCTATCGGGATTCGTTTGCAGGCGGTGTTGTCGAGGAGGAGGAAACAGACCCGATGAAGCAGGCGTTCCCCGAGGTTGATACTGATTCCCTGACCGCAGTTGATGTTGTTGAAACCGACAGCGAGGATTACATTATTGACGAGGTAAGCCAAGCCGGAGATTTGGGATATATCATCACAGTTACGGCTCACAACGGATACGACGGCGATTTGCAAATTGCAATAGGTATCGGCAATGACGAAACCTTCAAAGGTTTTTCCGTACTTGTATGCAACGAAACGAAGCCGCTCGGCGGACAATGCACGAGCGAGGAATTTGCAGAGCAGTTCACGGATATGAAGCTCGGCGAAGTAACCTCCGTTGCAAGCGGTGCAAACAAGGATAATAACGAAATAGACGCAATAAGCGGCGCAACAATAACCACAAGTGCCGTGCTGACGGCGATAAACGGTGCGGTTGAATATTACACCGAAAACCTGAGCGGGAAAGGAGAGTGAGATATATGAAAGCTTTGCTTGAAAGGCTTTACAACGGTATAGTAAAAGAAAATCCAACCTTTGTCCTTATGCTGGGTATGTGTCCCACTCTTGCGGTTACCACAAGCGCATTAAACGGACTTGGTATGGGCGCCGCCACAATGGTGGTGCTGATAATGTCAAACCTGCTCATCTCCCTGCTCAGAAAGGTTATACCGAGCGGTGTAAGAGTACCGGTATACATTATTATAATAGCATCGTTTGTAACGATAGTCGAAATGCTTATGCACGCATATTTCACTTCTCTTTATGACAGCCTGGGAATTTACATTCCGCTGATAGTGGTAAACTGTATAATCCTCGGCAGGGCGGAAACATATGCGTCAAAGAACAAACCGCTTCTTTCGGTATTCGACGGTTTAGGAATAGGAATAGGCTTTACAATCGGTCTTACCGTAATAGGTCTTGTAAGAGAGCTTATCGGAGCAGGAACGATATTCGGCAAGCAGGTAATGCCCGAAGCCTACGAGCCTATCAGCATATTCGTACTCGCACCCGGCGCATTCTTTGTTCTTGCAATACTCTGCGCATTGCAGAATAAATTTAAGCTCAAAGGCGCCAACAGGCATACAAAAGGAGACTCAGCCACCTGCTGCAACGGCAACTGTGTCGACTGTCCCTCAGCCGCAAAAGAAAAGGAGGATAAATAATGATTAAGACTTTATTCCTCGTTTTGATTACCACGGCTCTCATTAATAATGTAGTGCTCAGCCAATTCCTCGGCATATGTCCGTTCCTCGGAGTATCAAAAAGCATAAAAACCGCCGCCGGAATGGGTGGTGCGGTAATATTCGTAATAACGCTTTCGTCTGCGGTGGCAAGTCTGCTTTACACCTATGTGCTTGAAAAGCTTAATCTTACCTACCTCAAAACAATAGTGTTTATTATGGTAATCGCCTTTCTTGTTCAGCTTGTAGAGCTGTTCCTCAAAAAGGCTTCTCCATCGCTTTACAAGAGCCTCGGAGTTTATCTTCCCCTTATCACGACAAACTGTGCTGTACTCGGCACAGCGCTTACAAATGTTCAGGATTCCAATGATTTTGTTACAAGCGTTGTCACCGGATTCGGCACTGCGGTGGGTTTCACAATCGCTATAATCATTATGGCAGGTGTAAGGGAAAAGACGGAGAATAATGATTTCCCCGAATCATTCAAGGGTACTCCGGTCGTTCTTCTCACCGCCGGTCTTATGTCGATAGCATTCTACGGCTTTGCCGCCTTTGCCTAAGGAAGTAGAACTATGAATGTAAATGAAATTATTATCGCCGTTGTTGTTTTGTGCGTAATAGCAATTATAATCGGCGTCGTTTTAAGCCTTGCGGAAAAGGCGTTTCATATTGATATTAACGAGCTTGAAAAGCAGATAAGAGATGTTCTTCCCGGAAGTAACTGCGGAGGATGCGGCTATGCCGGCTGTGGCAGCCTTGCAAAGGCGATTGCCGACGGCGACGCTCCGGCAAACTCCTGCCCTGTCGGCAGAGAGCCGGTTGCAAAAGCAATTGCCGAAATAATGGGAAGCGAGCTTGAAGAAAGCGAAAGAAGCGTTGCGTATGTAAGATGCGACGGCGGCTGCAAAAATACAAAGAGAAGCAGTGATTACTACGGTGTAAAAAGCTGCGCCTACGTAAATGAATTTGCAAACTCCGATGTTACATCCTGCAAATACGGATGTATCAGCTTCGGCGACTGCGTAAGCGAATGTGATTACTCCGCTGTAAAAATCATTGACGGCAAAGCCGTTGTTGACGAATCACTGTGCGTTGTGTGTGGAAAATGCGTTAAAGCCTGCCCGAGGGATTTGATAGAATTTGTCCCCGCTTCGGCAAAATACAGGGTTGAATGTTTATCTCACGCAAACGGCAAACAGACAAGGGATGTATGCACCGTGGGCTGTATCGCCTGCCGTATATGCGAAAAGAATTGCCCGACCGGCGCAATTACCGTTTTGGATAATTTAGCTGAAATTGATTATTCAAAATGTACAAAATGCGGTATTTGCAGTGAAAAATGCCCGAGAAATATTATTAAAATATGCGCCGACTGATATTTTCACAGCCGATAAAGCATAAAAATCAATAATAATATAAAATTTTCCTAAAATTGTAAATAAAATATTGATAAAATATTGACAATATTCACATTTTGGTATATTATGAGCTTGTGTGTTAAAAATCTTTTTTAACGCATAATATCTTAAAGGAGACGAGTTAATTATGAACAAATTTAAAAAAGTCCTTGCAGCAGGTATAGCTCTTGCGATGGCAGTTTCTTTCGGTGCTTGCAGCAGCAGTGCTACAGATGAAGACACAACCGCCGATACAGCAGTCGATGCTTCCGTTGCAGATACCGCAACCGCAAAAACCGGTTATTCGGTTATCAGTTCCATATCTGATGTTGAGGAAACAACGCTTACGATTGATTCCGTATGCGTAGCAGTTCTTGTTGGTGAGAACGACACCGTAATCGACATTGAGGTTGACGAAGCTCAGACGCTTCCCGACCTTGAGGATAACGACGGAACAGTATCCGACGACAACCTCAGAACAAAGGACGAAAAGCTTGAAGATTACGGAATGAAGAGCACTTCCGAAATCGGCTTGGAATGGTACGAGCAGATTGACGCTTTTGAGCAGTTTGCAATCGGCAAGACCGCTGATGAAATCTCAGCAGCAGTCAGCGACGACGGTTATGCAACCGACGCTGACCTTTCGGCAGGGTGCACAATCAATGTTGCAACCATCGTTGAGGCAACCGTTAACGCAATTGCAAATTCAGAGGACATCGGTGCTTCGGCAGACGACACTCTTCAGCTTGACATCAATACCGAAAAGTATTATGAAAGCGACGAAACAAATCTTCAGTATGATTCAAACTATGCTGTAGTTACTCTTGACGCCGACGGCGTTATCACCTCTTGTGTTATCGACGCTTCACAGGCTAAATGCACAATGGAAGACGGTGTGTTCACGGTTGAGGAAGGCACATTCCAGAGTAAAAAAGAGCTTGGCGACGATTACGGAATGAAGAGCATTTCCGGCATAGGCAAAGAATGGTACGAGCAGGCAGCCGCTGTTGAAGAATATGCAGTAGGCAAGACCTCGGAAGAGGTAGCCGCTACAGCTCTTGACGAGAGCGGTTATACAACAGACGCCGACCTTTCCGCAGGATGCACAATTATCGCTTCTTCAATCATAGCTACGATTGCTGACGCAGCTGCTACCGCTTAATTTTAATTGTAAATTATTTTTAAGCGTAGTATATAAAAAAACACCACAGGGACGCTTGCGGTGTTTTTTTTGAGCCTCTTTTTGTTAAGCAACATAGTAAACAAAATGAAAAATCCTGTCTGTTGCAACTTTTGGTAATATATGATATAATAGCAATACTATGAAAATTGTTTTTAAAAGATGCTTATGTATTTTTCTTTGTATGGTGTTCTGCTTTTCTTTCGTCTCCTGTGACGAGCTGAGCGGACTGTTTTCTCAAAAAGAAAGGTATCAGACGAGCTTCCTTGATTTATTCGACACCGCCTCAACGGTTATCGCTTACGACGACAGCGACAAAGCGTTTGATGAACATTATGCCGAGTTTCACGACAGGCTGGAGGAATACTATAAGCTGTATGATATTTATGGTTCATATGACGGGATTAACAATCTCTATACGCTAAACCGAGAAGCAAAGGACAATGCGGTTGAAGTTGACCAACGAATAATTGATTTGCTCAAATACGGCAAATACGTTTACGAGCTTACCGACGGCAAAACCAACATCTGCTTCGGTGCGGTATTGGAACTTTGGCACGATTGCAGAGAAGCGGCGGAAAACGACCCTGACAATGCCGCACTCCCCGGTTCCGCCGAGCTTGAAGAAGCGTCAAAGCACACGGACATTGAAAGCCTCGTAATTGACGAGGAAAACTGCACGGTCACATTTTCCGACCCTGAGCTTCAGCTTGATGTCGGCGCAATTGCAAAGGGGTATGCCGTTGAACAGGTATGCGAATGGGCAGGCGAAAATCTGTGGTCATCGGCGGCGATAAGCGTAGGCGGAAGTGTATACACCATCGGATATAAAAACGACGACGGCGAAACGCTGTGGAATATTGGAATAGAAAATCCCGATTCCGAAGCGGACGATTATCTGCTGAATGTAGGGATAACGGATTTATGCGTTGTCACAAGCGGCGATTATCAGCGCTACTATACCGTTGACGGAGTAAAATATTGCCATATTATCGACCCCGATACGCTTTATCCGGCGCAGTATTTTTCCGCAGTTTCCGTACTGTGCGATGATTCCGCACTCGGCGACGCATTGTCCACAGCTCTTTTCAATATGCCGCTTGAAGACGGGCAGGAGCTTGTGGAAAATATGGATAATATCGAAGCCGTCTGGGTTGATAAGGACTATAACACAACATACAGTTCGGGCTTTTGAACAATATATTTACAATTAACAGGAGTTTTGATTTATGAAAAAGAAAGCGCATTTCAACAAAAATTCACCGGCAACAATAATTTCGCTCGTTATTATGATTGTAGTTTGCGTGGCGGTAATCTTCGGCTCACAGGCAATTTACAATGCGGCAAATGTCAAATACGACGAGCATATTGAAATTGATTTTACAATAGCTTCCGTAAAAGACCTCAGTATCAGCTCAGCAAACGCCTCGGACTACTCCGTCATCTCTGCTCAGGAAGCATATGACGAAAACGGCGAGCTTGTTGCTTACATCATAGACGGCACAACGGTTGGATATAATCAGGAAAGCCCGATTGAAATGGAAACTATAATCTCCGCCGACGGAACAATCGTTTACGGCATTGATGTTTTGCAGCAGGACGAGACGGAATACCTCGGAGTAAGAATAAAGACATCTGAATTTAAAGACCAGTTCACTGGCAGGTATCTCCCCGTGGTTTCCTCAACAAGCACACAAAAGGGCAGTAAAATCGACCTGCTTTCAAAATCCACAATATCTTCCGAGGCTGTTATTGACGGAGTTAATAACGCTCAGTCGTTTGTAACCGACAATTATACGGCAGAGGGATAATATGAAAAAGGCGGATTTTGTACTGATAGGCGTTGTGGCAGTCGTTGCGGCGGTACTGTTGATTTTCCTGTACGGTGTAAATAATTCCTCCGACGGTTATGTTCAGATAGAAATTGACGGCGAAGTTACCGAAACGCTGCCGCTTGACGAAGACGCCGAAAGGGATATTGAAACCGAGTACGGCAAAAATACGCTTGTTATCAAAGACGGCAGTGCCGAAATGACATATGCCGACTGCCCCGACGGCATCTGCACAAATCATAATGCGATAAGCAGGAACGGAGAATCCATTATCTGCCTGCCTCACAAGGTGGTTGTCACAATAGTAAGCGAAGCGCAGGAGGATGATGTGGACGCTGTTGCGTGAATGAATTATGAAAAACAGTAAGGTAAAAAACACGGCGCTTTTTGCAATGATGGTTGCACTGGCGTTTACATTCAGCTATCTTGAAAGTCTGATACCCTTTAACTTCGGCATACCGGGGATTAAGCTCGGATTCGCAAACTTGGTTATTGTAGTGGCGCTTTATATAATGAAGCCGTCATACGCATTCGCAATCGCCGTTATCAGGATATTCCTTGCAGGTTTAACCTTCGGCAATTTTTACAGCATTTCATACAGCCTTTGCGGAGGGCTTCTTTCCTTTGCGGTTATGCTGCTTGCACGCAAAACAAAGCTTTCGATAATCGGAGTGAGTATGCTCGGCGGAATTTTCCATAACTTAGGGCAAATTATTATGGCGGCAATTCTTATGCAGACGGTAAGGATTGTTTACTACTTCCCCGTTTTGCTGATTGCCGGTCTTGCAACAGGCTTTCTCATAGGAACAATATCAAAAATAATTATCGACAGATTTAAAAAGATAAGCAAAAACAAAACAGAATAAATATTAATAAGCAATATAAAAACAGTGCCGAGAGCAATTCACAAGCCCTCGGCACTTTAAATTTGAAATATTCAATCGGTAAGGATTATGTTTATTTAATCTCGGAATGTGTACAGCCGTGGCATTTACTACAATCGCCGCCGCAGACGACGCTTTTGCCGGTCTTTTTGTCTTTAACCATTTTGGCAATTATAGCCGCAACAACCGCAATAACCACTAAAAGTACAACAATCGTACCGATATTTGCCTTTAAAAACGATAACATATCCGTCACCTTTTCTTTTTTACTTGGTCGCCTTTTCCTTATGCTTTGAATCGACCTTTAAGGTATTGCTTTCCTTATAAGGCTTAAAGAGCATATACAGTATGAATACAAGGCAGATAACAGCAAAGATGAGACCGATTATATTGACATCTCCTGCAAAGAGCAGACCTACCTGATATACTATAAGTGAGATTACATATGCGAATATGCACTGATAAGCTATTGCAAAGGCAGTCCATTTGCCGTTGTTCATCTCTCTCCTGATGGCACCCATTGCGGCAAAGCACGGAGCGCAGAGAAGATTGAATATCAAGAACGAATAACCGGCAAGACCTGCGTGACCTCCGCTGAGTGATGCGAAATCCGCACTCAGAGCCGACCATATCTCGTCTCCGTTTTCGGAAACTTCTCCCGCAAAATGGAACAGTACGCCGAATGTGCCTACAACATTTTCCTTTGCGACAAGACCGGTAACGGCAGCCACCGTTTCTCTCCAGCCACCCCAGCCGAGCGGAATGAATATCCAAGAGAAAATCGAGCCTATGGCGGCGAGTGTGGAATTATCCATATCCTCTACCATACCGAAGCTTCCGTTTTCAACACCGAAGCCCTGCAAGAACCAAATGACGATTGTTGATACCGTGATAATAGTTCCTGCTTTTTTGATAAACGACCAGCCTCTCTCCCACACTGAGCGGAGAACCGTGCCGACTGTCGGCCAGTGGTAAGCCGGAAGCTCCATAACAAACGGAGCGGGATCGCCTGCAAACATCTTTGTTTTCTTGAGCATAATACCCGATATGATAATTGCGGCAACGCCGATAAAGTAAGCGGAAACCGCTACAAGTCCGGAATTATTAAACAGCGCTCCGGCAATAAGCCCGATTATCGGAAGCTTTGCTCCGCAGGGAATAAATGTTGTCACCATAATCGTCATTCGGCGGTCACGCTCATTTTCTATCGTACGGGAAGCCATAACTCCGGGTACGCCGCAGCCTGTTCCGATAAGCATCGGAATGAACGATTTACCTGACAAGCCGAATTTGCGGAAAATCCTGTCCATAATAAATGCAACACGAGCCATATATCCGCAGCTTTCAAGAAAAGCAAGGAATATGAACAACACAAGCATTTGAGGAATGAATCCCAAAACAGCGCCGACACCGCCGATAACACCGTCTACAATAAGTCCGATAAGCCAATCAGCGCAGTTTATCGCTTCAAGCCAGCCTGTAACGGCAGGAGGAATTATCTCGCCGAACAAGACATCGTTCACCCAGCCTGTAAGAGCGTCGCCGACAGTCTGAATGGAAACATAGTAAACTATGAACATTACAACGGCGAAAATCGGAAGACCGAGCCACCTGTTTGTAACAATCCTATCAATCTTATCCGAAACGGAAAGCTTTTCGCCCGATTTTTTCTTGTAGCAGGATTTTATAATCGAAGCTATGTAAACATATCTTTCATTTGTGATAATACTTTCGGCGTCGTCGTCAAGCTCCGCTTCAGCCTTTTGTATATCGCTTTCGACATGCTGTGAAATCTCTTTGCTGAGATTGAGCTGTTCAAGCACCTTTTGATCTCTTTCAAAAATCTTAATGGCGTACCAACGCTGTTGTTCCTCCGGCATATTGTGAACCGCCGCTTCCTCAATATGAGCGATAGCGTGTTCAACCGGGCCCGAAAAGCTATGCCGCGGAATTGTCGGAGCGCCCTTTGCGGCGTCAATCGCCGCCTGTGCCGCATCCATTATACCGGTGCCTTTGAACGCTGATATTTCCACAACCTTGCAGCCGAGCTGCCTTGAAAGCTCGTCAATGCGGATTTTGTCGCCGTTTTTCTTGACGACATCCATCATATTTATCGCTACAACTACGGGGATATCCAGCTCTACAATCTGCGTTGTGAGATATAAGCTCCTCTCCAGATTTGTGCCGTCTACAAGGTTAAGCACTGCGTCCGGTTTTTGGTCGATAAGATAGTCCCTTGCAACTACTTCTTCAATGGTGTATGGCGAAAGAGAATAAATACCCGGAAGATCGGTGATTATTACATCGCTGTTCTTTTTAAGCTTACCCTCTTTTTTCTCCACCGTTACGCCGGGCCAGTTGCCGACGAACTGATTTGAACCCGTCAATGCGTTAAAAAGCGTTGTTTTACCGCAGTTGGGGTTACCTGCCAATGCAATTCTAATACTCATTACATTTTCCTTTCCTACAATTTTACAATATGTAAATCCTCAGCCGCCGCAGTAATCGGAGACATCGGAAATTTTACCTGTTTGCGTTAGTTTACACTAACAGCCTGTGATTAAAAATGAGGTTTATTCAACCTCAATAAGTTCGGCATCGGCTTTTCTGAGAGAAAGCTCATACCCTCTTATAGTAACCTCTATCGGGTCTCCGAGCGGCGCAACCTTGCGCACATAAATTTCAACGCCCTTGGTGATACCCATATCCATAATTCTTCTTTTAAGCGCACCCTCTCCGTGGAGCTTCTTCACCGTGCAGGTATCGCCTATTTTGATTTCTCTTAAAGTTTTCATTGCTTCCCTCCGTATTTAAAATGGCTCAAACCATAATTTTACTCGCCATTTCCTGGCTTATGGCAACTCTCGTCTCCTTGATATTGACAATCAGATTGCCCGACATTGACGAGATAACGCTCACCTTTGAACCGACAACAAAGCCCAGATCGTTTAAATGCGCCTTGACCTTTGCGTTACCGCCGATTTTTTTGATAATAACATCCTCGCCCGAATCGGCAAAATTTAACGGCATCATGTAATCACCCCTGTGCAAAATCCGTAAACAGAACCAACTTTAAAATTTATATGTAATAAGGTTAGCCATTTCTAACCGTCTATATGTTAGCACTACCTAATTCATTTATCAAGCCTTATTTTAAAAAAGTATAGCAAACTTGAAAAATTTTTATTATGGTGGTATAATATTTTATAGTATATTGTTTACCGACCTTTTGGCTTTGGCTAAAAGCAAATATTATCGTACAAGAGAGGGATAAAAATGAAAATAAGGGAATCCTCCGAAAATTACCTTGAAACCATACTGATGATAAAAAACAGAAAGGGCGAGGTACGCTCAATTGACATTGCAAACGAACTTAACTTTTCCAAACCGAGCGTAAGCGTTGCTATGAAAAATCTGAAGGAAAGCGGCTATATCAGCGTTGACTCCTCGGGTTGTATTTCCTTACTTGATAAAGGGCTTGCCGTTGCACAAAAAATGTACGAACGCCACACCACTATCTCCGACTGGCTTATTTCCCTCGGAGTGGAACCCGAGGTTGCGGTTGAAGACGCCTGCCGAATAGAACATATTATCAGCACGCAAACCTTTGAAGCAATAAAAAAGCTTGCAAAATCAACCAATCCTCCCGTAAACGAAGCATAATAGAAGCATAATATAAGTTTTATTATAATGGCCGATTGTAAAATGAAGTTGAACATCTAAAAAATCCATAGCGATTGA
>JAJQGZ010000218.1 GCA_021200075.1 Clostridiales bacterium
GATTATTATATATCTAAATTATTCCTTTGTAGGTATTCATTATGAGGAAAAAAATATTATCACTTATTTTGGCAGGCGCATTTGTCTTTTCATTTGCAGGGTGCAGCTCATCTTCGGGAAATGTGGATTCCGACGGTGATTCGGCAGAGGCTGAAACCCTTGTTATCGCATATCAGCAGAGTGTGGGTTACGCTCCCGTAATTGTTATGCAACAGCAAAATTTAATCGAATCCTGTTATGACGGCGATGTTACCGTTGAATTTGTAGAGGAATCGAGCGGTTCAACCATTAACGACGCTGTCACTTCCGGCAGTTATGACATCGGCTTTATGGGTCTTCCGCCCGCAATTATGGGTGTAAAGGCAGGAGTACCGTATAAAATATTTGCAGGTCTTTCCGCACAGCCGTATGCAATTATGACTAATGACGACAGTATCAATTCTCTTTCGGATATTCAGTCCGATGATTTGATTGCAACAAACGCAATTAATAGCCAGGGTCACATTCTCTTGGCAATGGCGGCAAAAGCCGAACTCGACGATGCTACGGCACTTAATGCCAACCTTACCGTTTTGGCAAACCCGGATGCATATACTTCTTTGATTACCGGTTCTGTTGACTGCCATATTGTCATCTCTCCGTATTGCTTTATGGAGGCTGATATTGAAGGCGTACACGAGGTTGAAATTAGTGAAGATATTTGGCCTGTAGGCGATACCTCTCTTGTAGGCGTTGCGTCAACCGAGCTTTATGAGGAAAATCCCGATTTGTATAACGCCGTTTGCGAAGCTCTTGACCAAGCTGTAACCTATGTAAACGACAATCCCGAGGAAACGGCGGAAATTCTTACGGAAAGCTTATGATAATATCGCAGATGAAATTTTGGCTTGGATTCAGGACGAAAGGTCTGTATATTCAACTGAGCTTCAGGGCGTAATGGATTTTGCCGCATTTATGTATGAGGAAGGCTTCCTTAATTCCGATAAAGAGGTTACCGATTTGAGCGAAATCGCATTTGATAATGTCGAAGGGGAGTAAAAGAACGCTGATTAACTGAACATCTGAATCTGTATATTGTGTATGTATTATCAGTATGTATGCTGTATATTATGATTAATCAGTGTCCGAATAACCGTATAAAACCGATTAACAGGACTAAACTTATCATAACAGGTTATGCCGATTTATGATGGGTTTAGTCTGTTTTCGGTATTGGAACAATATTAAAGAAAATTAAAGGAGCAGGCAGTAAAAAAGAGTATAAAAAAGTTTTGGCGCAGGTTATATTTATTGTCGCCGTCCTTACATTGTGGCAAATTTTATATTCGTCGGGAGTTTGGCCAGAAATTCTTTTTCCGTCCGTCAAGTCAATAGGAAAAGCGTTTATTAAAGCGTTTGTCGAAGACGGACTCGGTTCAATGGTGCTTCACTCTCTCGGGCTTATTGTCAAAGGACTTGTAATAGGAATTTTGGCGGCGCTTGTATTTTCAAGCCTGTCCGTTATCAGCGAAACATTTTATGCAATATATAATATGATAGTTTCAATGTTTGACATTATTCCCGGAATTGCTCTGATTCCCGTTGCAATTCTTTGGCTCGGTATCGGCGATAATGTAATCATATTTATGGTTATTCATTCTGTCGTGTGGCTATTGTCTCGCAGTATTATCGATGGTTTTAACGCTGTTCCTAAGCTTTTATAGAAGTCGGGCAGAATATCGGCTTGAAGCCGGTACGGCTTGTTTTTGGAGTATTCCTGTCGGCGGCACTGCCGAGGATTTTTTCCGGCATTAAGGTAGGCTGGGCGAGAGCGTGGAGAGGTCTTATAAGCGCCGAGATGATTTTCGGCGGCGGCGGAGCGCTCGGTATCGGATATTATATTAACGACAGGCGTACTCAAACCGATATTGCCGGCGTGTTTGCAACGATTATTGTAATTGTAATTGTAATTATCGGCACGATTGTTGAATACGGTCTTTTCAGGACTATAGAAAATAAAACATTAAAAAAATGGGGAATGACCAGATAATGGAGCAGGGCAAATTACTTTTAAAAATTACCGATTTGGTAAAGCAGTATGATAATTCTCCCGATATTGTTCTCAACAATATTGACTTGGAGGTTTACAAGGAGGATTTTCTGTGTGTTCTCGGGCTCTCAGGCTGCGGAAAATCAACATTAATCAGATGCATTGCCGGGTTTGAGAAATACGGGGGTAATATAGAAGTTGATGGAGTAAAGGTTACAAAGCCCGGCAGCGACAGGATTATGGTTTTTCAGGACTTTAATCAGCTTTTTCCGTGGAAGATGGTTTTGGGTAATATTACATACCCACTCAAGGTCGGCGGTATGAAGAATAAAAAGGCAAGGGAAGAGACAGCCGTTAAATATCTCGAAAAGGTTAATCTTGCCGAATACAAGGATTACTATCCTCATCAGCTCAGCGGCGGAATGAAACAGAGAGTTGCTGTTGCAAAAGCGTTGGCGCTCGGTTCAAGGATTATTCTTATGGATGAGCCTTTCGCAAGCTTTGACGCTATGACGAGGAATAAAATGCAGGGCGAGCTTCTTGATATTAAGGAAAAGGAAAAGATTACCGTAATCTTTATTACCCATAATATTCAGGAAGCTATTTCTCTCGGCAACAGAATAATGGTTATGTCAAAGAACGGGCGTATAAAGGAGCATCTTTATAATCCTATCGAAAAGCCCGTTACTCCGGCAAGCGAGGGATACGGTAAGCTTTGGGAGCATCTCAATAATGCGCTTACCGAGGAAAATCAAGATACTAAATCAATCGGAGAAAAATAAATGAAAAAGCGTCTTTTTACAGCAGTAAGGATTTTATGCTTTTTTCTTGTGGGCATTTTTATTTTCAGTATAATTTCGGCTCTTTTCACTCCGAAATGGCTTGAAAACAGGTGGCAGCCTGCAAAAACAATGCAGAGCTTTTACGAGCTTAAGGATAACAGCACAGATGTTGCGGTTATCGGTTCGTCCGTTGCGGCGGCGGCAGTCGATGTCTTTCAGCTTTATGAGGATTACGGAGTGTCGGCTTACAATCTCGGCGTAATGCAGCAGCCGGTGATAGGAACCTATTACTGGCTTAGGGAAATTGCTAAAACTCAAAGCCCGTCAATAGTTTCGGTCGAGGTGAAAACCGCCGGCAGGGTGTCCGATAAGGATGAAGCCGACGCAAGAAAATCCTATGACTATATGCGCTGGAGCGCAAATAAAATTCAATATGCACTCGATTATTGCGAGATTTACGAAACGAGCCTTTTTGAATATCTGTTTCCGTTTAGCCTGTATCATTCACGGTGGAACGAAATATCGGAGGATGATTACGATTTTATCCTCGGCAATGATTACAGCTTGACAAGGGGATTTGCCACTTTGACCACAAGGTATAGCACCGATTACGAGGGCTTTGACGAGGATGGAAAGGTCAAGGATATTGATTTTAACGAGGTTAATGAGGAGTATCTTGAAAATATTATTGAGTTTTGCAATGACAACGGTATGGAAGTCGTTTTGTTCAAAACAGCCGATTCTGCCTGGTCATTTAATAAATATTATCATGTAAAATCAATTGCCGATGAGTACGGCATTGATTATATCGACTTCAATCTGAAATCTGTTATGGATGATGCCGGCATAGTTTATTTCTCAGACGCCGCTGATTCCAATCATCTTAATATCGACGGGGCTAAGAAAACAACCAATTATATCGGAAAGTTTCTTGATGAAAATTATTCCCTCGGTAATAAAAATGATAACACCGATTCGGTAACTGACGAGGAATACAGCCGTTACTTAAACGCTTATGCCGACGCAAGGCTGAGTATGGAAACCATTACCGAAAGCTATTTGAGTACGATTAATAAATCCGATTATTCCGTCGTAATAACTTCATCATCCTTTGCGTCGAGTCTCAGCGATGAGCAGATCAATTTGCTTACGCAGCTCGGTCTTTTGCAGGAAAGCTGTCAGGCGATTATCAACGGAAAAATGTCGGCGTAATTCTTGAAGATAACAGCGAAACAATCTCCGCCTCGTGCGGTAAAAAGGATATTTCAAAAAAAGGTCATATAGATTCTAAGGTTTATTCAATCAATTCCTCTTCAACAGGGTGCAGTGTCAAAATCGGCACTCAGGAAGTGTTGCAGTCAACAGGGTCAATCAATATTGTTGTGTATGATAATGTCACGCACGCAGTTACCGATTCAGTCAGTCTCTGTGATATAAACGGATACATAACCGTAATAAGAAGCTAAGATACCGCACAAAATACACCCTGTGGGTTTTATGGTGTCGAGTTGAGGAAGTAAAAAAATGAACTTTACAAATTTAGCGTTTTTACCTTTTGTCTTTATAGTATGTCTGCTGTATTCACCGTATTTGCAAAAAAGCAGTGGATATGCCCGCTTATAGCGAGTGTAATATTTTATCTTTTATCGGGCCCGCAATATATTGTCTATATTCTTATCACCTGTGTTTCGACCTATCTTTTAGCAAGGGGAATCGGTGCGTTACATAAAAAAAGAAAAGGATACCGTAAAGGATATTGAATCAAGGGAAGAAAAAAAGAAAATCAAGGCAAAATTTACCTCTCGCAAAAAATGTCTGCTAATCCTCGATTTTGATAATTAATCTGGGCATACTTTGCGTGTTGAAATATACCGATTTTGCGCTCTCGGGCGTGACGGCAGTGCTTTCAAATTTCGGCATTGACTGGAGCAAGCAGTTTGAATTTGTCCTGCCTTTGGGTATATCCTTTTACACCTTTATGTCGGTAGGCTATATTCTCGATGTTTACTGGAAAAGGTATAAGGCGGAAAAGAATATTTTTCATTACGCAACCTTTACATTCTATTTTTCGCAGATTATTCAAGGCCCTATCGCAAGGTAGAATAAGCTTGCGCCGCAGCTTTTTGAGCGGCATAAATTTGATTATAATTGCCTTTTAAAAGGCGTACAGCTGATGCTGTGGGGATATTTTGAAAAGCTTGTCATTACCGACAGGCTTGCAATATTCGCCGATAATGTTTATTCCGATTGGAAAACGCTTACCGGCTTGCCGCTGATAATAGCTATAATATTCTTTTCGATGCGTTTGTATCTCGATTTTCAGGGCTGTATGGATATTGCCCGAGGTGTTTCGCAGATACTCGGCATTGATTTGGAAATCAATTTTTGGCATCCGTATTTTTCAAAAACAATGCCGGAATTTTGGCGCAGATGGCATATCACTCTCGGCGCTTGGTTCAAGGATTATTTGCTCTATCCTGTTTCTATGTCGTCACTTTGCAAGTCCCTCAACAGATTTACTCGCAAGCATTGGGACAATAACGCTTCAAGAACAATTTCAACCGTTATACCGGCGGCTTGCGTATGGGGCTTATAACGGGACTGTGGCACGGTGCTTCAAGCGGTTATCTCTTTTGGGGAATTTATCACGGAATACTGATTATTTCCGGTGCGCTGTTTGTTGAAATACCGATTCAAAAGCTTACAAAGGCGCTAAAAATCAATACTGAGGCTTGGAGCTTCAAATTTTTCCAAATGGCAAGGACTTTTGTCCTTTCTGCAATAGGCAGAATATTCTTTGTTTCCGACGGATTTATTGAAGCTTTGAGGATAATCAAACGCACATTCTCCGCTACCGGGCTTAATCTTCATATGCTTTTGGGACGGCAGTTTGTATGAATACGGTCTTGATAGGGAGTCATTCCTGCTTGCAATATTCCTCATATTCCTTATATGGTGCGTCAGTATGCTACAGGAGAAGTTTATGCGTGAGCAAAATTTCACAATAAGGGACGAGCTTGCAAAGCAGAATGTTATTTTCAAATGGGCGCTTACCTACGCTTTGATATTCGGTATTCTTATATTCGGAGTTTACGGAAGCGGATATGATGCTTCGGTGTTTGTTTACGGTCAATTTTAATAACGGGAGAGAAATAAGTGGAAGAAAATTCGGTTCATTCAATACTTGAGGCTCTGAGCATAAATGCAAGCCTTAATTCCGATAAATTATGCGTGGGAGATAAAAAGAATAAAGCAAGCTATAAGGAATTTTGGCAAATGGTTAAAAGGGGAGCGTGCTTCCTTAAATCATCGGGCTTGAAACAGGGCGATATGGTTGTCATTCGAGGGCTTCAGAGGATTGAATATCCGCTTGCCGTATTTTTCGTTCAGCTTGCGGGCGGTGCTGTTTGTCCGCTTGAAAGAGCCATAAAGGACAACAGAATTACGGAAATTATGGATTTTGTCGATTCCTCAATTTATATTTCCGACAGGAAACCTAAAATTGAAGGTATTAATTTTATTAAAATGTCAGACTTTTACGACTTTGCCGTAGACGATAATGAAGAACTAAACGATTTCAATTTTTCCGTCTGACGACGATATGTCGGAAATTTTGTTTACTACCGGCACCACCGGCAAATCAAAGGGTATTGTTGTAACCCACGGCACAAACATTGCAATTGCTCAAAATGTTATTGACAGCATCGGAATGTGCGCCGACAAGCGTGAGCTTATAACCACTCCGATTAATCATTCGCTTGCTATGAGGAGAATGTACGGCGGGATATATAATTCAAGCAGCGTTATACTCACCGACGGAGTTAAGTTTATAGAGGATTTCTTTAAACTGCTCGACGGTTATGAAATCACGGCTATAACCTTTATTCCCGCAATACTTGAGCAACTGCTTAAATTTACAAAGGACAGGTTTGCTTTTTATAATAATCAGCTTCATTATATCCAACTCGGCTCGGCTCCACTGTCCGAGGCTAATAAAAAAATTCTTGCGGAGATGGTCCCCAATTTACGCCTTTACAATACTTATGGCGCTACGGAATCGGGCTGTACGATTATTCTTGAGTTCAACAAATATCTCAACAAGAGTAAATGTATCGGAAGGACTACGGTTAATTCAACGGTTATTTTTGTCGATGAGGCAGGAAAGAGATTGACGCATCCGCCGAAAATCCGGGTTATCTTGCATTTATCGGCAAAATGAATATGAAAGAGTATTATAAAGAACCTCTTATTACATCGCAGGTTTTGAGCAACGGAATAATTTATACCAACGACCTCGGCTACAGGGGAGACGACGGGCTTATTTACCTCCTCGGCAGGAAAGGCGATGTAATCAATATGGGCGGTATAAAAATCGCTCCCACAGAGATTGAAGAGATTGTAATGCAAAACGGTATGGTAAAGGATTGCGCCTGCATTCCGATACCCGACGAGATAACGGGGAAAGTGCCTAAGCCTTTTGTCTCGCTTAATGACGGCGATGACTTTGACCAAAGAGCTTTGTCAAAATATATGCTTGAAAAATTGGAGTCCCTTAAAGTTCCGAAAGTTTTTGAAACGGTTGATGAAATACCCAGAACCTTTAACGGAAAAATAATAAGAAAACAGCTTATTGAAAGAGAAGCAAATAAGCAGTAATTTACTGCCTAAAATATTTTACACAGGAGGACAATATAATGAGAGACAAGGTAATTGAGATTATCAATATGATAAGTCCGGCGGTTGACGCTGAGGACGAAAATCTCAATATTTCGGAGGATTTTGATTCGATGGACATCATCGCTCTTATTGCTGAGCTTGAGGATACCTTTGATATTGAAATCACAATGGAAGAAAAGACCGAAGAAAATTTTGAAAATGTCGATACTTTGGTCAAAATGATTGAACGCCTGCAATAATTAGTTTTAATCGGCGTTAATACATTTTTATTTAAACTCGAACCGTTTGAAATTTTTAAAAAATATTAATCGTTTTTTAAATAAATCCTTGACATTGAGCGAAAGTTACTATATAATACTCTTCACAGGTGTGGCCCGGTAGTTCAGCTGGTTAGAACGCTAGCCTGTCACGCTAGAGGTTGATGGTTCGAGCCCGTTCCGGGTCGCCATTTGCTGATATGGCTCAGGTGGTAGAGCACATCCTTGGTAAGGATGAGGTCGGCGGTTCAAGTCCGCCTATCAGCTCCAAAGCTCCGAGATACTTATTCGGTATCTCGGAGCTTTTTGCATTTTATCATAAAAATGTTAAACCATTGTCTTTTATTTGTTAATACAGTCGTAAAATATATTTGCTAGAATTCAAGTTTATAAAATAAATTTGAGGGAAAATTATGATTACAAATCCGTATAAAGTTTTAGGTGTTCCTGACGGTGCGAGCGAGGAAGAATGCACCAAGGCATACAAAAAGCTTGCAAAAAAGTATCACCCTGACCTTAATCCGGGCGATAAGGCGGCGGAAAAAAAGATGGCGGAGATTAATGCCGCCTATGATCAAATAAAAAACGGTACCGCCTCTTCACAGAGCTATTCCTCTGCATATTCCCGTTCATCCGGCAGGAGTAGCGGCTCCTCGGCGCCCGATTATCTTTCCTCTGCGGCGCAGCTTATTCGTTCGGGTCAGTATCAGCAGGCGCTTAACCTGCTTAACAGTATTGAGGATAGGAATGCAAGATGGTACTATCTTTCCGCTCTTGCCAATATGAGTCTCGGAAATCGAGCCGTAGCGGAGGATCATATCAAAACCGCATATGCAAAGGAGCCGGATAATCAAACCTATCGTCAGGCTTACAGCGATATTACAAACGGAATCAATCCCACTCAGCGCAATCCGTTCTCGTCAATATTCGATTTTGACATCGGCGGCTCCCGTACCGGCAATACAGGCCGCACTTATACAACAAGGGGTAACCGAGGCTGTATTTCAAGGATGATCAGATTTATTTTCATTATGTTTATCATTCGCTTTGTTATCAGCTTAATATCCGGTCTTTTCGGCGGCTATTCGTCAAACAGCTACCAAAATTACGGCTATCAGTATCCCAATCAGGAATATTCGCAGGAATACTCACAGGATTATTCACAGCAATACGATGAGGACAGTCCTGCCGATTATTTCGGTTCAAATTCAGGCGAGTACGCCACACAGTAATATTCGGTTTTAAACCGATGTAATATAATTATTTTATCCGCATATGCGGGAAAGGCAACGGCGATTTCAGTGAAAAAGTTTTTTCAAAATTTAGGCTATAGGTTTCAGCGTTTTATGGCGGGCAGATACGGTACCGACGCTTTGTGGAAAGTGTTGTTCGTGCTTTGGTTTGTGCTGACGATACTCGGATACATTCTGAGGAGCTTCTCTACGGCTGCATATTATGTTTGCTATGTCTTTTCTTTAGCAGTGATTATTTTTGCACTGTTTCGTATGTTTTCAAAGAATATCTCCGCCCGTCGTCGGGAAAATGAAAGCTGGCTTCGTTTTGCAGGCAATATCAAAAAGAACTTCAACTTCACCAAAACAAGATTTCAGCAGCGAAAAACTCATAAATTTGTAAAATGCAAGGGGTGTAAAAAGGTTCTTCGTCTTCCCAAAAATAAAGGGAAAATCAGGGTTACCTGTCCTCATTGCAACAATCAATTTACCGTAAATACCGGCAAAAAATCTGCCGCAAAAGCAAATGGCTGATTATAAAATTTAAAGTCCCGAGAGCTGATGTTCTCGGGACTTTTTATTGTTTCAAATATGTATA
Organism: Clostridiales bacterium; assembly: GCA_021200075.1. Taxonomy (GTDB): domain Bacteria; phylum Bacillota; class Clostridia; order Oscillospirales; family Acutalibacteraceae; genus Eubacterium_R. The sequence goes on from JAJQGZ010000218.1 coordinate 9,576, forward strand.
TTTCTCAGTTTTTCAGGCTGTGGAGCGGAGCAGGGATTTTACCGCCTCTTGAAATGAATTTTTTGGGCGACTTGGTGTTCACTCTCATAACAGGCCCGCTTCCGAGCAAACCGCCGAATTCCAGCTCGTCTCCCACACTCTTGCCGATTGCAGGAATAAGCCTTACAGCGGTGGTCTTGCCGTTTATCATACCTATTGCGGCTTCGTCCGCAATTATTCCGCTTATAACCTCGGGTGTCGTGTCACCGGGTATGACTATCATATCAAGTCCGACGGAGCATACCGCTGTCATCGCTTCAAGCTTTTCAATTGTCAGTGCTTCGCTTCTCGCTGCGTCTATCATTCCTGCGTCTTCGGATACAGGGATAAATGCGCCGGAAAGTCCACCGACGCTCGAGGAAGCCATTACGCCGCCTTTTTTAACTGCATCGTTGAGCATTGCAAGGCAGGCTGTCGTGCCTGCGCCTCCGCATTGTTCAAGCCCTATTTCTTCAAGAATATGTGCAACGGAATCTCCCACCGCCGGGGTCGGAGCAAGCGACAAATCGACTATTCCGAATTTTACGCCGAGCCTTTTTGATGCTTCAATACCTACAAGCTGACCCATTCTCGTTACCTTGAATGCGGTCTTTTTTATAAGCTCCGCTATTTCGTCAATTGAATAATCAGGGTGCTTTGATACTGCACTTCTTACCACTCCGGGGCCCGATACGCCTACATTGATTACGCAGTCGGGTTCCGATATTCCGTGGAATGCACCTGCCATAAACGGATTATCCTCGGGTGCGTTGCAGAATACAACAAGCTTTCCTGCCGCTATGCAGTTGTCGTCCTTTGTAAGCTCCGCCGCTTTTTTTATTTGATGTCCCATAAGCCTTATGGCATCCATATTTATTCCGGCTTTTGTGGAACCGATGTTTACCGACGAGCAGATATGCTCGGTTGAAGCCAACGCTTCGGGTATGGATTCAATAAGCTCGGTATCTCCTGCCGAAAATCCCTTTTGCACAAGAGCGGAATAACCGCCGATAAAATTAACGCCGATTGTCTGCGACGCTTTTTCAAGTGCAAGCGCATATTTTACAGGATTGCCGGAGCTTATTCCCTGCATAATTGCTATAGGAGTTACGCTTACTCTTTTGTTGATAATCGGTATACCGTATTCCTTTTCAATTTGTTCTCCGGTTAATACCAGCTTTTCTGCTTTTCTACATATTTTGTCATATATTTTATCACAGGCTCTGTCAATGTCCGTGTCTGCGCAGTCAAGCAGTGATATTCCCATTGTTATTGTGCGTATGTCAAGACATTCGTCCTGTATCATTCTTATTGTTTCGAGAATGTCGTTAGTGTCCATCAAGGAAGTTCCTCCTAAATTCTGTGCATTGAATTAAAAATATCTTCGTGCATTGCGTGTATGGAAAGGTTATTTTCCTCTCCGACCTTTTCAAGCTCGTCTGCAAATTTGGTGAATTCAATATTGCTTTGGGAAATATCCGCCAGCATAATCATACAAAACATATCGTCGAGTACGGATTGCGTTACCTCCGTGATATTGATACTGCTTTTTGCGCATATGCCCGATACCTTTGCAAGTATACCAACTTCGTCTTTGCCAACTACGGTAATAACTGCTCTCATATTGTTGCCTCCAATTTGATTATTTCATATATCAATATTAGAATTATAGCAGAGAGGTAAAATTTTTTCAATAAAGTAAAGAAATATATTTAATTTTTTTTCAATATGTGGTAGAATATTTTATCAATAATTGTAATATCCGTAAAGGACGGTGCCGAAACAGCTTGAAGTATAAAAATATAACTGATATGCACACACACAGTATCCACAGCTTTGACGGCAATGATTCCTGCCTTGCTCTTTGCGACAGCGCATATCAAAAGGGTACGCTTGCTCTTGCAATAACAGATCACTGTGATATTGACGGAGAGGATATTAATGTTGACACGCTTTGTCAGTCGCAGCTTGCCGATATTGAAGAGTGCAGTCGTAAATATCATAAAAAGTTAAAAGTCCTTAAAGGGCTTGAAATAGGGCAGGGGATTTACAGACGGGAAGAAACCGAGAGACTTCTCGATACATACTCCTACGATTTTATCCTCGGTTCTTTGCATAACCTTGAAAATAAGCAGGATTTCTATTTTCTTGATTACTCAAAATACGATGTGTACAGTCTTTTGGGCAAATATTTTGACGATCTGCTTTGCCTTTGCGAATGGGGCGCATTTGATTCTCTTGCGCATCTTACTTATCCGCTCAGATATATTGTCGCAAGGGAAAAAATAAATGTCGATATGTCAAAATGTTCTGATGTTATAGACGAGATTTTCCTGCTTCTTGCAAAAAATGACAAAGCGCTTGAAATCAATACATCGGGTCTTTTTATGGATATGCACGACACTTTGCCGAATATATCCCTTGTCAAAAGGTTTAAGCAGCTCGGCGGTAAGTTTGTAACAATCGGCTCGGATTCCCACTATGCGAAAAAAGTATGCTGTGGTATTGAAGAGGGTATGGATATTGCAAAGGAAAGCGGATTTGAATGTATAACCGTTTTCGTAAATCGTCAGCCAATGATGTTTCCGATCAGATAGCAGATTTAAAATATCAACATTATTAATACAATTAATGCAGAAAAGGAATTTCAACTACGGATCAGCTTTTAGTTATACTTGAAAAAAATCCGAGACTCACCAATGAAGAAAATAGCCGTTATGCTCGGTGTAAGCGAAAAGGATGTTGAGGAGAAAATCCGCCTTTACGAGCAGACAGGTATCATAAAGGGTTACCGTGCCGTTCTTGATAAAGAAAAGGTGCACGCTCAAACCGTTACCGCTCTTATAGAAATAAAGGTTCAGCCTAAATTCGGTCACGGCTTTGATGAAATTGCAAATAAAATTGCTCAGCTTGAAGAGGTGGAGAGTATCTATCTTATGAGCGGAGGATTTGATTTGTGCTGTATGGTCAGCGATAAATCATTCCAGGAGGTTGCAATGTTTGTTACAAACAGGCTTTCTCCTCTTGACGGAGTTGTTTCCACCGCAACCCATTTTATCCTTAAAAAGTATAAGGAGCAGGGCGTTTTCTTCACCGATAAAAAGGAAGATGACAGGGGGATAGTTTTGTTTTGACGGATTATAATGAATTTTTAAACCCCGTTGTCGTCGGTGTTAAGCCGAGCGGAATAAGGAAGTTTTTCCCTTGCCGAGGAAATGGATGATGTAATATCGCTCGGTGTCGGCGAACCTGATTTCCTTACCTAGTGGCATATCAGGCAAACGGGTATCGACTCGCTTGAAAGCGGCGCAACCCGATATACGGCAAACGCAGGCTTGGCTGCTTTGAGGAAAGAAATATCGTCGTTTTACGCTCGCCGTCATCTGGTTAAGTATAACCCCGATAATGAAATTCTGGTAACGGTCGGCGGTTCTGAGGGAATAGATATGTGCATACGCTGCTTGATATGCCCGGGCGACGAGGTGCTTGTGGTTGAGCCGTCGTTTGTTTGCTATAAGCCGATTGTCGAAACCGTCGGCGGTAAAGCTATTCCTCTTGTAACAAGAGCGGAGAATAATTTTAAGCTTCGTGCAGAAGACCTTGAAAAGGCGATAACCGATAAAATAAAGCTGCA
>JAJQGZ010000134.1 GCA_021200075.1 Clostridiales bacterium
CCTTTTTTCGGCAGACTTGCAGTTTCTTTTTTGATGCTGTTTTTTTACAGCTCCAGAAATTGTAGAATGATGTTATATCTTTTAAATTAAGAATTGTTAAGGCGATTGTGATGGCAGATGAGAAAAAAGAGTATTTACATATGATACAGGAGCAAATTTGCAGGATGTTTACAATATCGGCAATATTTAAGGGTTTTGCAGCTACTATTGTGGCAGGCATATCGGTAATTTCATATTCGGCGACAAATTTGTTGGTGCTTGGGCTTCCATTTCTTCCTGTTTTGGCTTTTGCTATTTTAGATATTCATTACTTAAAATTAAAGAGAAAATTCAGGCTTTTATTTGACCAAGTGAGGATAGATAAACATGATGTTGATTTTTCAATGAAACTGACCAATGGTCCTTTGGAAATTATCAGTGCCAGAGCCAGAACATGGGATTGTATTAAGTTACCAAGCATATATTTGTTTTATCCGATGATGATTGTGATTCTTGTAGTTATTATTATATTGAAAGGAAAAGGAGTGATATGATGGCACATAAGACATTTATTTCATACAAGTGGAGTGAAGCGCAACGACTTCGGGATGATATTATTAAAGCCCTTGGAGATGATGCCACTTGATGCCACTTATTATAAGGGAGAAACAAGTGATTCTCCTGATTTGACGGATACATCTACCGAAAATATAAAAAATAATTTACGGAATATGATGTACGATACGTCTGTTACAATTGTAATTATTTCTCCAAATATGAAGAAAAGTAAATGGATTGATTGGGAAATTGAATATTGTCTTAAAAATAACACTCGTAAAAATCGCACATCACATACTAACGGTGTGGTTGGTGTAATCATGAAGCACAATTACGATTATAGTTGGTTCAAGTCCATTTCAATAAACGATGATGGGTGCTGTCCATCATCATATCAAGAAAATTTAGTTTATAACATTATAAACAAAAACCGATTCATTCAAAATTCCAAAAAATATGTTTGCAATAAGTGTAAAACAGTGGATACTCTTACCGGTTCATATATAGCTTATGTTGAAGAAGAGGAATTTCTTGCCAACCCTACAAAAATACATAAATAATGCATATGACAAGAGTGAAAACGATGCTTCAGGATATGATATTGTTAAACAACGATAATTATTAGACGCAGATTTTCGCAATTATTCTGTCTCAAATAAAATCACAACAGATTAAATAATCTAATGATGTTTATGTATGGTCTGATTTCAAAGAAAATTAAAACATAAAGAAAATTAAAACATAATTTAATTAAAAGTCCCGAGAGTTTGATGTTCTCGGGACTTTTATTATCTTGCATATTTTTATTATCGGAGTGCGAGGTTTGCAATAAACATTTTCGCAACATCTTTTGAAACGCTCTTTGAACATGTTTTTTTCGCTTATTGAAATGTATTCGATAAATTCCTTGAAATCGTTTAACAAAACATCTCTGTCGCCGATATAAGCGGCATGACCGATAAAATCATCGGGTGTTTCCAGCTTATCAGTTGTCAGCAAGTAGAATATTCCGCCGCTTGATTCCAGCGAATATTTATACTCACTGCTGAAGTAATTGGGGTTGGTGATAAGGAAATTTACATTTTCGGTTTCAAACATATTTCTTATCATTTGCTCACGCATTTGAGCGGGGACAGCGGTGGCATATTTTTCGGGATATTCGGCGAGCCGTCCGGTTTTTACAAAATCGTCCAATGCTTCATATGTAATTATTTTTGTTTTTACATTATCTCCGTATTTGCCGATAGTATCGAGCGAGTAGGTTTGCCTTGCTACGGAGTAGTATGAAATGAGCCTTGACGCAACCTCGGGAATACTTTTTATCAACGGTGTTGCTATTGTATTTATGATTTCCGGAGTGATGGAAGCGGCGCAGAAAATATTGTTTAATGTGTATATTTTCCTCATATCGCTGAAAGAGAATTTTGTAAGTCTCTCAAGCATATCAAAAGCGTCGTTAAAAATTGTCGCAACATTTTTATCGCTGTTTACAGGGCTTTCGGCATCCTTTTGCATATATTCAAGCAATGGATGAGGAGACGCTAAAAATGCGTTTTCCATATCATCGTCAAATTCAAGCAAATAATTGTCTGCGAGTATGTAGTAGGGGAAAAGCTGTCTACCGCTCTTGTGTCTCCACGGTATGTATAAAACCCGATTTCCGCAAAATGCACGGAGTTGAAAACAATTTCGATATTATTGCAGTCCTCGCCGTCGTTCTCCATTACAATGTGAAAAAGATTCCCTATTTTTCCGTTTTTTGCACGCATTGTAAATGATCGCGCTTATCTCCCTTTTAGAAAACGGAAAGTTTGAAAACAATTCGTTTGTTTTTGAATTTGCAATTTCATATATAACGGACAGCACGGTTTCTCTTCCACTGTAAAGAGTATCTTTTTTATCTCCACGGCTTTAGGCGTAAATTCCTTTTGCAATTCTTTTTTTACTTTGCCTGACAGTCCTTTTTCAATATAAGCAAATTTCTTCATTTTTGCTCGCCGAACAGCTCGGCGCAATATGTTTCGCTGAGAATATGCAGCTGCTTCAATGTAAAATAATCCGCATTTACTATTTTTTTAAAATCTTCGACTTTAAATTTTTTCCCGCTCATAACATTTTGAATGAGCGTACGGTCAATACCAGTTTTGTTTGCAAGCCGGTAAACAAGGAGATTTTGC
>JAJQGZ010000077.1 GCA_021200075.1 Clostridiales bacterium
TTCCAGTTATTTATAAACTTTTAGTAAATACAAGGTACTACATCGTCGAAACACAGGAGAGGCAAAGAAGTTTGGGTTTTATTTTACGGTTATAAACGACGAATATATGTTTTTAATATCATCTTCGAAAAAGGGCATAGGGTTATTTGCAAGGCGGGAGATGTTGACGCTGGAGACGGTTTCATCAAATTCCGATGAAGTCATTGAAAGATCGGATGTGAGATTGAGTTCATCAAGAAGCGTGATAAAGGAATTAGGCGTGAATGAGGTTATAATCTCGGTTTCTGCAAGTAAAATTTCAAGCTCAGCCGTGGGGCAATTTTCAAGCATATGTTTCCAGATATATGCAAGGCAAACGGCTACCGCTCTGCCGTGGTGAAAGCCCTTTATTTTGTGAAGCTTATAGCTGAAAGCGTGGGGAGAAGCGGTTTGCGCAATATTTATTGCTCTGCCTGCAAGCTCGCTGCATTTCATCATAGATTCAAATGTACTTTTTTCCCCGGAAATAAAGGCGGAAAAATTATTGTTGAAAAGCTCGAGAGAAGTGACAGAATACTCACGGCTTTCATCGGTTGCATCAGTTGACCAATAAGCTTCCACACTGTGACAAAAGGCGTCAAGCGCAGTCACAACCCTCTGCTCGTACGGCAGGGATAAAAGCGTGGTATAATCAAACACCTGATATTCCGGAATTATGTCAAAACTCCTGACCGACTGCTTATCGCCTTTATTATAAAGGACGGCGAAGCGGGTTACTTCGGCTCCCGTTCCGGCAGTTGTGGGAACAGCGAGAATATGAACATCGTTTTCAAGATAATATTTTATCCCCTTGGCGGTATCCATTACGCTTCCGCCGCCGACAGCGACGATGAAATCGCAATTTTCTTTTTCAAAAAGCTCTTTGCCGTTCATTACGGACGAAACCTCGGGACAAGGTTCAAAGCCGCAAAACGCAACACTTGAAAAGCCTGATTTTTCCATAGCTTTCCTATAGCCGTATCGGTCGTATTCGGCACTTGCGACAAAAAGGATTTTTGACAGATTTTCCTTTTTAAGTACTGAAATAAATTCGTCAATAAATTTTTGATTATTATAATTTAAATTCCATATAATCACCTGATTAATAAATATTCCTGCGTCAAGCCGAAATGATTTTGCAACCCTTGCCGACGGGAGATGTGATGATAATATTCTTTGCATACGGCTGAAGCTGAGGTACTGCCTTTTCGGCGGATTCCTTATCAGCAAAAATGCCGAAAACAGTAGGGCCGCTTCCACTCATACAAACTCCGAGAGCACCGTTTGAACGCATTATATTTTTAATATCGACTTTACCCGGAACCTCTATAAACTGCTCGAAAACATTTTCCATTCTCGCGCAAATATCTGTAAGTTCCCTGCTCTGCACGGCACAGAGCATATCAAATTTATCAGGCGTATGCTCCTTGCCGAATTTGTCAAAATCCGAATACGCTTTGCCGGTGCTGACTCCGCAATCGGGTTTTGCAAGGAGAATTGTACATCTTCTGAGCGGTTTAACTTTACTTAAAACATCGCCGATACCCTGGGCGAGAAACGTGCCGCCTTTTATACAAAACGGAACATCTGCGCCGATTTTAACGCCGATTTTGCAAAGCTCATCGTCAGTAAGCCCGGTTTGGAAAAGGTCGTTGAGCGCAACAAGAGTTCCCGCTCCGTCGGCACTGCCGCCAGCAAGACCTGCGGCGTGAGGTATTCTTTTTACAATATCAATATTAATACCGCTGTTTTTTATGCCGGTCGAGGCGAAAAAGGCTTCGGCTGATTTATAGGCGATATTACCGCTGTCAAGAGGAATATCGTCGATATTACAGGTAATCGTTATCTTTTTTGAACGGGTTAAGGAAACGGTGATTGTATCATAAAGACCGATGCTCTGCATAATCATAAAAAGATCGTGATAACCGTCGCCACGGCGTGATATTATATCAAGCATAAGATTGATTTTTGCATATGCTTTTACAGTAACTTCTGCTTTTTTATGAGTATTATTCTGCGAGTTCTTCAATAAATTCTCCTATTCTCCTGACTGCTTCTTTTATATTATCTATCGAGTAGCAATACGACACACGGATATATCCCTCGCCGCAATCGCCGAAAGCGTTGCCCGGAATAACCGCAACTCACTTGCTTGAAATAAGTTTTTCACAAAATTCCTCTGACGAAAGCCCGGTTGATTTAATACAGGGAAAAGCGTAAAAAGTACCCTTCGGCTCAAAGCAGTCAAGACCGATTTTGCGAAAGGTATTTACCGTATACCGACGGCGCATATCGTAATCCGTTTTCATTCGGCTGATGTCCTCATCACCGTTTTTAAGAGCTTCTATCGCCGCATACTGCGAAGTGGTGGGAGCGGACATAATCGCATATTGGTGAAGCTTAACCATTTGCGAAATAATTTTCGACGGGCCGAGCGCATAACCGAGCCTCCAGCCGGTCATTGAATATGATTTTGAAAAGCCGTTTATAACAACGGTTCTCTCTTTCATACCGTTAAGGGATGCGATTGTGGTATGCTCCCTGTCGCCGAATGTAAGCTCGCTGTATATTTCGTCGGAAAGGACAAGTATATTTTTTCTTATAACAACCTCAGCAATTTCCTGCAAATCCTCGTTTCTCGTAACAGCGCCTGTCGGGTTATTCGGATAAGGGAGAATGCGCAGCTTG
>JAJQGZ010000159.1 GCA_021200075.1 Clostridiales bacterium
GATATATATAATTGTCGGATTGCTCACAACATTAGTAGGCGCAGGTATAGCCTCCGGCTGTGCGGTTGCGGCAATCGGCAGTGCAAAAGGAAAGGATGAGAGTGAAGCAGATGAGCAGTGAAAAATCTTTAGCCAAGCAGGAGAAAAATAATAATAAGAAAAAATCCAAGCTCGGCAAATGGATAAAAAAACATAAAGTGCTTACAACAATAATTTGCATAGTACTTGTTGTTACGATAGGCTTGGGAATATTCTTCGGCACAAGAAGCTCCGGCAGTACAACCACTCTTTCAAAGGGCTCTTTGGAGAATTCCGCTTCCGCAACGGGAAGCGTCAGCAGTGCCAATTCTTCAACCGTATCTACCAATTCAACCTATGCCGTCAAGGAAGTTCTTGTTTCCGTCGGCGATGATGTCAGCGAGAGTGATGTTATCTGCACTCTTGACAGCAGTGATATTGAGGAACAGATTGAAAACGAGCAGGAGCAGATTGAAAAGAATGTAGCTTCCGCACAAAAATCCTATGACAGCGCAAAGAGTTCATATGACACAGCTTCCGACAGCTACACAAGTGCAAAATCCGATCTTGCAGGAGCGGAGGACGATATGAACGATGCCTATACTCCTTACGCCAAGGCGAAAAAGGCAATCTTATCTTACCAAAGCGCATATGAAAAAGCGCTTAATAAATATAATACCGCTGGCTCGGCATATGTCAGCAAAGCTACCGCATATAATACGGCAATCAGCAACTATAACAGCGGCAAGATCTCCGCATCAAAGCTTTGCTCGGCGGCAACTGCATATATGAAAGCAATACAAAATTACTGCGGCGGCCTTTCTGCCGGAACTTATGATATTTCAGATTCTTCGTTTGACAGCTCGTCGGCTCAAAGCGGTAATTCTTCAGACAATTCATCGTCTTCGCAGATGAACTCTTCGTCCGCTTCAAGCTCTAACAGCTCTATTACGATAACCACAACGGCTAAAGCTCAGTGCAAAACGATTGTTGCCAAGGTGAAATCTCTTTGCGGTAAAACTCTGAGTATTCCGAGCGGCTCAAATACGCTCAAAAAGCTTGCCGATAAAACAGAAGCTCTCAGCAATGCAAAGCAGACGGCTAATTACAGTTCACTTGAATCCGCATATATATCAGCCGAGAGTGTTTACGAAACAGCCGAGAGCGCTCTCGAACAGGCAAAGAGCAATCTCGAACAGGCGGAAAGCTCTTTAGATCAGGCAGAAGAAGAGCTTGAAAATGCTTTCACAAGCGACACACTTACCCAGTTTGAAAGCGAGCTTGACGAATGTACTCTTACCGCACTGCAGGACGGCACAATAACCTCTCTCAATGCAACCGTCGGCTCGTCGGTACAAGGCAGTGTTGCCACCATAGTTGACAAGGATAATCTCAAGGTTGATATAACAATTTCCGAAGCGGATATAAATAATGTGGAAATTGGTATGTCCTGCTATATAACTAGCGATGCCACGGACGATACTCTCAACGGAACTCTTACCCAGATTGACCCCACATCGAGCGAAAGCGGCAGCTTTGGTGCAGAGGTAACCGTTGACGACAGCGATACCGGTCTTCTTATCGGAATGAATGCTTCCGTTTCAATTACAATCAGCTCTACCGAGGATGTATTCCAGGTTCCGATTGATGCGGTCGAAAATGACGATGACGGCGATTTTGTCTACAGGAGTACGGGTGGCAGCGGAACGGATATGGAATTTGAAAAGGTCTATGTCACAACCGGCGAGCAGAATGATTATTATATTGAAATATCATCTGACGATCTGACGGAGGGTGATGTTATCCATTCATCGTCAGACCTCAGCGAGGGTATTGAAACCGTAAGCTCCGACGACAGCAGCTCCGACAGCGGATTCTCGCTTGCATCACTATTCGGCGGCGGAAACGGCGGCGGAGATATGCCGTCAGGTGATTTCAATTCGTCCTCGGGAGTGGGCAGGGGAAATATGGGATCGGGGCGGTGACTCATCGGATTTTACTCCGCCTTCGGGAGGTTGATACGATAATGGCAACAGATAATAATATCATTGAAATGCAGAGTATTAAAAAGAGTTTCTTTATCGGTCAGCTGAACGAGCTTGAAGTCCTGCACGGTATTAATATGACTGTAAAAGAGGGAGAGTTTGTCGCAGTTGTCGGTGAATCAGGCAGCGGAAAATCCACTCTTATGAATATAATCGGTGCGCTCGACCATGCAACCGACGGCACATATATCCTCGACGGAGAGGATATAGGCTCGGCTGATGATAAATCCCTTTCACAAATACGCAACAAGATGATAGGCTTTGTATTCCAAACCTTTAATCTTATAGGCAGGCAGAGCGCACTCAGGAATGTTGAGCTTCCCATGCTCTATGCCAGCTTGTCAAAAAAGGAAAGAATGAACAGAGCAAAGGAGCTTTTGGATACCGTCGGTATGAGTGAAAGAATGAGGCATAAGCCAAATGAGCTTTCAGGCGGGCAAAAACAGCGTGTAGCCATTGCAAGGGCTATGGCAAACGATCCGTCTATACTTCTCGCCGACGAGCCTACGGGTGCGCTTGACAGTGCCACATCAAGGCTTGTTATGGATATTTTACATAAGCTTCATAAAGAGCAAAACAAAACGATAATCCCTATCGCTCATAATCAGAATCTTGCCGAGGAATGTGACCGCATTTTAACGATAAAGGATGGTATGATTATCAGCGATAGCAGTTCAAAGGGCGGTGATGATAGCGTTATTTGACAATATACTTCTCGCCCTTGAAAGCCTTAGAACCAATAAAATGCGAGCCGTTTTGACTATGCTCGGTATTGTTATCGGTATCGGCTCGGTAATAGCCATCAACACTGTCGGTTCGTCTCTTACTGGTTCTGTCAGCGACAGCATTTCTAGTCTCGGCGCTTCGTCGATTACCGTATCTCTTACTCAAAAGGAAAGCGATGACGACAGCACCTCGTCAAATGTTTCGATTAAAATGTTTGCGTCCTCCACTCCCGACGACAGCGACCTTATCACCGATGAAATGATTGAGGAATATCGAGCGGCTTTTCCCGACGATATTGCATATATTGAACTGACGGATTCGGTAGGAACCGCTACAGCTTCAAGCGCTACGGACAGTTCTACGGAAATTTCGGCAAATGTTACGGGCGTTAATGACGAATATGCGGATGCAGAAGAAGTTGAAATGCTTTACGGCAGATTTATTGATAACGACAGCGATACCGACAGAAGAGTGTGCGTATGCTCGGATGTTTTTGTTGAGAATGTTCTCGGTATAGACGCTATGAACGCAATCGGATCTTCCGTAACGCTTACAATTAACAATATGCCGTATCAGTTTTATATCGAGGGTGTATACGCTTACGAGGAGGAGACCGTTTCGTCTTCCGACGATGACGAGGATGCCGATACCGATACAGTAACAGACCTTTACATTCCGCTGGAATGTGCGGCGACTCTTTCAGGCAGCAGAGCAGGCTATCAGTCGTTTACCGTTGTTTCGTCAAGCGAAACCGATACTTCAACCTTTATGCAGACCACCGGCGATTATTTCGCTTCGTATTATACTCAAAACGATACCTGGACTGTTGAGGCAACCTCTCTTGAGGAAGTTGTTTCAATCCTCACAAGCATAATCAGCACTATTTCCTATGCAATCGCCACAATTGTGGCAATCAGCCTTGTCGTAGGCGGTATCGGAGTTGTGAATATTATGCTTGTTTCCATAATGGAGCGTACACGGGAAATCGGAACGAGAAAAGCAATCGGCGCAAGCAATAATTCAATCAGGCTTCAGTTTCTCACCGAATCCGTTGTAATATGCCTGATAGGCGGAATTATTGGTGTACTTTTGGGCTTAATACTCGGAGCGGTTATAAGTAACGCTCTCGGTTACAGCGCATCTCCGTCGGTTGCTACAATTTTAGGTGCGGTCGGATTTTCAATGCTCGTGGATATTATATTCGGCTACGCCCCGTCAAATAAGGCGGCAAAGCTCGATCCTATAGAAGCGCTCAGACACGAATAATATTTTGATGTAAATATAAGCCGGATTTCGCCGTCTGGCTTAAAAAAGGGAAAAACTCTTAATCGTGAAAAGCAGGAAGAATAAAAAAATCCGACCCTAAAAATTTATATCCGATATTTATTGTTTTCCTTGCCGTGGTAACTGCCATAACAGCAGTGGCGATAAATAATTCGGACAGTGAAATTAATAACGAAAAGGAAGAAACCGCCGCTGTTACCGAATCGGCAGTATAAGCCGAGTCGAACGATGAAGCACGGACCTCTCAAACCAAGAGCGAAGCCGTTAAGGCAATTGTGCAGGCGGCTATGAGCGAGAACTCGCTTGACGAGGATAACTTTGCCTTTTTCTATTATAATCTTGATACAAAAGAGTATTATTTTTATAATATTGACGAGTATTTCACTGCCGCCAGCACGGTTAAAGTTCCTGTTGCAATGCTTTATTACGATATGATTAATTCAGGCGAGATGAGCGCCGATGACACCCTTGTTTACACAAGCGATTGCTATGAGGAAAGCGGCGGCGAAACAGCTTCTCTTTACAGCGTTTCATCGTCCGTTCCGCTCGATTTTTTGCTTGAGCAAGCAATTGTAAACAGCGACAATACCGCCGTAAACATTCTTATCAAAAATCTCGGATATTCAAAATGCCGTGAGATGATTGCCGAATACGCCTCGGATATAGATTTACCCGATGATTTTTATATAAGCAATATCACCTGCGGTCGTTTCGGCTATGAGCTTCTCTCTTATCTTTATGAAAATATAGACGATTACGAAACGCTTATCGAGGATATGAAGCAGTCCTCCGGCGGCGAATATCTCAAAAAATATCTTGATGTCGATGTCGCTCACAAGTACGGACTTTATGATGACTGTGAGCGTGATTACGACATAGTTTTTGACGATACAAATTATCTTATCGGCGTTTATACGCAGGATGTTTCCGATTCCGCCGAACTTATAGCCCAAATCAGTCTGGATGTAAATACGGCTGTTTAGATAAATAAAAAGTACGCCTTTCTCACGAGAGGCGTACTTTAGACTGTAGATAAAGCGCCCATAACCACGCCCTGATTAATTTGCTTTATACTCACATTATAATTGTACTGCTAAAAGTCCCGAGAACATCGAGTTCTCGGGACTTTCGGGCGTTTTAAGCCTTTTGCTCGGGGCCGGTACTCATGTACAGCACCCCTCGCAAAGTGCTTAATTCTGAGCACTTTCTCAACAGTCTCCTGCGTGTAGAAATAAAAATTTGATTTTTTACTTGATTTTTGACTGTATTTTTGATATATAAATCAGCATTACCACCCCAACAACTATACCTGCCGCAATGCCGAAGGTTATGACCACGGTATTAATTCCGTTTTGAACAAACATTTCGCTGTCGCTGCTTACAAGTCCGTACATTGTATAGTACAGAGCGCCGCCGGGCAAAAGTGGAATAATTCCCAGTATTAAAAATATATTTGACAGTGCTTTTAAAAACCTTGCCATAATTTCCGAATAGATATAAATTACCAAAGCTGCGGTGAAATTGGATACAAAAAGACCGCCTGTCAGCTTATAAATCAGCAGATAAATTGCCCAAGCGGCTGCTACGCCGAGAGTTGATGCGATAACATTCTTTTCACTCACTCTAAAGTAAATTGAAAACCCGAGTGTGCCGATGCCTGCCGTTATAATCTGCACTATTTCCTGCTTCATTTTACCGCACCTTCTATAATCAGCACGGCAAGAGCAAAGTCTCCTGCTATTGCAACTGCGGTAAATACCGCTTCTATAAGCCTGTAAAGACCCGTAACTATGTCTCGGTTGAGCATTTCCTTAACTGCATTTACGGTTAGAAGACCTGGGATAAAAAGCATTATGTCGCCTATCATCACCTTGTCAAGATTATCGCCGAAGCCGAGGTGAGTTATCAGTATTGCAAGCGTACCCGATGCAAAGCTTGCTATAAATATGTACACAACATTATTTATATTTCTCAGCTTAAAGCGGTAATCCATAATGTAAATGGCGATTGCGATAACGGCGGACGCGAGTCCGTCAATAATACTTCCGCCGAAAAATACGGCAAAGCCTCCTGCGGCAAGCATATACCCTATGCATTTGAGTATCGGTTTCGGCTTGGGAGGTTCGTAGTCGTTTACGGTTTTGCTCAGTTCATTAATATTCGGGGTGTTCTCGCATATGTATCTTATCTGTGCGTTGAAATCCTCGAGCCTGCCAAGGTCGGTGCCGCCTCCGGTAACCCTCACGCTTTGCGTATAGTGCCTGCCGTCCGGAGCTTTAATAGTAGCCACGATAAGGCTTGTAACGGCATATTTTTCAGCGTATTCAAATCCGTATGCCGTGCAAATTTGCCTTATTGATTCCTCAATCCTTTTCACTTCCACTCCGGTAGCTATATATTTCTTGCCGAGTTCAAGCACATTTTCAAGGAAAATTTCGCAATCATTACTGTTCATAAAATTTTGTAGCCTTTCCGACTGCAAACAGTCAATTAAAACTTTTAAATCTTACAATAAATATTATTGCAAAAAATTTATTTTTGTCAATAGGAATATTAAACGGCGGTATTGATTTTTAATTTGGGTTATTTTATAATCTTACATATACGGGGTTTGAATGTTTAATTCCGTGAATATTTTGATTTGTGGGAGAATGTTTGTTATGAAAATTTCTGCTAAATTTATTTCGTTCATACTCAGCGCCGTTATGCTTTTGTCGGTATGTTTGCCCGGCTTCGGCGCTTATGCGCAGGACAGCTATATAAAGGGCGTTGATGTTTCGCAGCACAACGGCAGTGTGGATTTCGCTTCGCTTAAAAGTGATGGCTACGATTTCGTAATGATTAGGCTCGGTTGGCTTGATACATCGTCGGGCGAGCATATTGATACTTGTTTTTTACAATAATGTCAAATCCACATATGAGGCAGGGCTTAAATTCGGAGTCTATCTTTACAGCTATGCCTATAATACCACCGAAGCTACTGCGGAAGCGAATTTTGTTTTATCGGTTCTTGCAACGGTTGATTCTTCTTATTTGGAAAATATGGTTCTCCCCGTTGCATATGACCTTGAGAATAAGCTGATTATCAATACCGGCAAATGTACTAAGGACGAGATAACCGCAAACGCTCTTGCGTTTTCATCTGTTATATCCTCGGCGGGATATACCCCTATGGTTTACACAAACGATAATTGGTTTAAAAATTATATCAACCCTCAGCAGTTATATGACAACGGGATAAAAATTTGGTACGCATATTGGACTAATACCACAAGCACTCAGCTCACGCAGATAAGCGGTACCGGTATTCCTTGCTATATCTGGCAGTATCAGTCCGGCAGCAATCACGACTCGGAGCTTGACCAAAATATTCTTTATATAAACGATATGGCACTTGCCGATATAAAGCTTTCATATTCCTCAGTCACTTATGACGGGTATGAAAAATGTCCGCAGGTAAGTGTGTATTTGGGCATGACTCAACTTGTAAA
The DNA here is from genome assembly GCA_021200075.1 of Clostridiales bacterium. Lineage (GTDB taxonomy): Bacteria > Bacillota > Clostridia > Oscillospirales > Acutalibacteraceae > Eubacterium_R. Next base: position 7,565 of record JAJQGZ010000159.1, read on the forward strand.
CGGCACGGATTATACCGTGGCTTATTCCGATAATATCAATGCCAGTACGGCAACCGTCATAATTACGGGAACAGGGGAATATTCGGGCACAATCAGCAAGACCTTTAAAATTAAGGCGATAGCATCCTCAAGTCTTACCTTAAAGCTTTCCAAAACATCTTATGTTTATAACGGCAAAGCGAAAAAGCCGACCGTTACAGTAGCGGACAACAACGGCAATGTGATTTCCTCCGATAACTATACCGTTACCTACGCTTCCGGCAGGAAAAAGGTAGGCGAGTATAATGTCACCGTAAAATTCAGCGGAAATTACAGCGACACAAAATCACTCACATTTACAATTAAACCCAAAGCCTAAAGCGTTAAAAAGGTAACCGCAAAGTCAAAGGGCTTTACGGTTAAATGGAAAAAGTGTTCAACCCAGGTGTCCGGCTATCAGGTTCAGTATGCAACCAACAACAGCTTTACAAGCAATAAGAAAACCGTCACCGTAAAAGGCAAGAGCAATGATTCAACAAAAGTCCAAGGTCTTAAATCCAAAAAGACCTACTTTGTCCGTGTCAGAACCTATAAGACCGCGAACGGTAAAAAATATTACTCCTCCTGGTCAGCGGCTAAAAAGGTCACGACAAAATAAATCCCCACAGCAATTTCAGCTAATTATTCAAAATAGTATTAAGACACTTTTTATAAAAGAAAAATAACAAGTAAAAAACGGACTGTCTCTAAAATCGTGAGGCAGTCCGTTTTATGTGCGAATTAATTCGGATATTACAAATATTCGACTATTTCATCAACGCTCTTTGACGCAAAATGAAACGGATTTATTTCAGCGTCGTCCGCAGGGTAACCTGTGGGGAGCAGGGCAACAATTTCAAGATTATCTGGAATTGAGTAAGCGCTTCTTACTTTTTGCGGGTCAAAGGACATAACCCAAGTGGTTCCCAGCCCTATATCCTGTGCCTGGAGCATCATATGGGTTACTACTATCGAAGCGTCAATTTGCGCAGAATTTTCGCCGTCGTATTTCCTCGTCCACGCTTTTGACTTGTCCGCACAGATGATGAAGCAAAGCGGAGCGTCGAAATCGAATCTCGTGCACTCTTTAAGCCGCAGGAGTTTTTCTTTGTCGGTGAGAACAAAAATTTTCTGCGGCTGTCTGTTTACCGCTGTGGGAGCAAGGAGCGCCGACTGAATAATTGTGTCGATTTTTTCCTGTTTAACCTTTGTTTCTTTAAATTTTCTGCAAGAAAATCTTTCTTTTGCAAGCTCTGAAAAATTCATATAATATCCTCGTTAATTAAATATAAAATACACGGTCGGGTTTGATTTGCGTTTTTTCCTTTTCACTTTTAGCGTGACCTAAAATGCAAAAACCGATGCCCTCAACCTCATCGGTAATTCCCGCTTTTGCAAGCAGTGCTTTTCCGTCATCGCTATCAAACACTTCTTTGCAGCGGTGAATCCATCTGCTGTCAATGCCCATACTCCATGCCGCATTCATCAGATTTCCCATAACAAGACTGCCGTCGTAAACGCTGGTCGGGCCCTTTTTAGCAACAACCGCGATTACATCCTTTGCACCGTAGAACGGGTCGTCGGGGAAATTTTCGGCGGCTTGCGGATTTACCTTTGACAGCGTTACTCGTGCCGCTTTTGCATTGAGCGCGGAAAGCTTTGCAACCGTTTTGTCGTCTTTTACGACTATGAGTAGAGGGTCTTGTGCGTTCATACCGGACGGCGCATTAAGCCCTGCGGCGACAATTTCGTCAAGCTCCTCCTGCAAAATGTGTTCTCCGTCAAAGTCGGCGCAGCTTTTGCGTGAAATTAAATTTGTCAATGTTTCGTTCATAATAATTACCCCTTTATAGTATTTTATAAAACGCTGATGCGTTTGTAATCTTCTGTTTAAAGCTGTTGAAAAATTATAATTTATTACGGCTCAAAGCGAGAGTGTATTCAGCCATTCCTCTGTCTCCGGTTTTTTCGGCGATGTGGTGAAATAATAGTTTGTCACTTCGGATTTGGGCAACAGCTCTTTTATGGTTTTCAGCGACGATTCTTTACCGCCGGATCCTGCCGTGGCAAAAGGAATTACCTTCACTCCCGAAAAATTGCATTTTTTTAAATATTCCTGCATAAATTTCGGCATTGTTCCGTACCATACCGGGAAACCTATAAAAACTGCATCATATCCCGTGTAATCCGTAATATCGAGTTTTACAGCAGGATATTTTTTAGATATTTTTTCTCCTCCCGCTTTCACAACGGCGGAAAAATATCCCCCGTATTCCTTGTCGGGTTCTGCAAAGTAAACATCACTGCCGAGAGTCGCTTTTATGGTATTCGCAATGGTTTTTGTTATTCCGGATTGAGAATAGTAGAGAATTGCAGTTTTCATAATGATATTGTCCTTTCTTAAAATATATGATAAAATGGCCTTATGATAATTATTCTGTTGCATATATTGTACAACAGTTGTTGCATAAATGCAACAGCAAACGGCATTTTTTTAAATAAAATTTTTATTATTAATCATTCGCTGAACTTGATTTTGGTTGTTTGAAATTATTAAGGATAGAAAGCTATGGATAAAACTATTAAAGATATTGTAATCATCAGATCAAATCGCAAAGCTATGTCGCTGAGCATAAACGATAATCTTCAGTCTGTAGTCAGAGCACCGAAAAATATTTCCGAGGAAACGATAAAAGCATTTGTTGAAAAGCACCGTGACTGGGTTGACAATGCAATTGCACGCAAGGCAGAACAGATTAATCGTTACAATATTACATTTGAGGAAAGGGTAGAATATTACTCCGCTCTTATGGGAGTTAAGCCAAGTGGGATAAAAATTATTTCGGCTAAAAAAACGCTTCGTCTCTTGCAACAGTAAAAATTTACTTTGCTTTTCATATTTTGTTATGTTCTATCCGCCTCGGGCTGTTGATTATGTCGTTGTTCACGAGCTTGCGCATATACGGCATCATAATCACAGCAAGGATTTTTATGCGTTTGTGGAAAAGTATATGCCCGATTACAAGCAAAGGGAAAAATTGCTCAAAAATCCGTGATTTCAGACGGTTATGGTGGAATTATGTTTTATTTGTCAAATTATTCTTCGCCATTAGGTGATATAACTGTCGTCAGTAATGCAACAAAAATTACGGCGTTACAGTTTGTCGGCAGTAAATATTATGATGATTTCATACCTCCGGAGCACGAAAATTCACCCGATGATATTATAATTCAAGCGTTTGAGTGGCTGGATATTTATTTTTCCGGTAAAAATCCCGATTTTACTCCGCCGATTTTTTATCGTTCAACAAATTTTCGTATGACGGTTTGGAATATTCTCAAAACCGTTCCCTACGGCAGTACGGTTACATATAAGCAGATAGCCGAGAATATAGCCCATAAACGCTCGATACCGTCGATGTCCGCTCAGGCAGTCGGCTTTGCCGTCGGTGAAAATCCGATTCACCTCATAATCCCGTGCCACAGAGTTTTTAGGAACGGATAAAAGTCTCACGGGCTTTGCGGCAGGCACGGACAAAAAAGCCTTCCTCCTCACCCTTGAGGGAATAGATTATGTAAAATAATATTAAAAAAGCGGCAATCCGTCAGCTGATTGTCGCTTTTTTGTACTTTTCAGGCGTTTGCAGATAAAATCATAAAAAATATTTTTATATAGTCCATTTTATTGTGCTGTTATAAAATAATGTTTGACAATGTTTTACAATTAACCCAATTTATGATATAATTATAAAAAATAAAAGATCCGCATTTAGACCCGCATTTGCAGGTCTTGCTCACACACTATGAAGTTGCCGAAGCAACGGTTTGAATAAATTTTTATTTGAACTTATAGTGCAATCTCATAAGGTTCTGAGATTGTCTATAATATATCACAAAAAATATCATTTGTCAACAAAAAAGATTTGTCAACAAAAAATGGAGAAAAATTTATGGACAAATTAAAATTTGATACACAGAGGGATTATTACATCGGTGCCGATCTCGGTACGGATTCTCTCGGATGGGCAGTTACTGATGAAAATTATAATCTGCTCAAATTTAATCAAAAAGCTATGTGGGGTATACGGCTGTTTGATGAAAGCGATACCGCTCAGGAACGCCGTGGGTTCAGAACCGCACGCAGACGAACAGACAGAAAGCGTGAACGGCTTGATTTGCTTGAGCAAATATTCGATAATGAAATTTGCAAAAAAGACCCTCCGTTTTTTCAGCGGCTCAAGGAAAGCAATCTTTATCTTGAAGATAAATCGAGTGAATGTAAATATACTGTGTTTGACGGAGATTATACGGATAAAGATTTTTATGCACAGTATCCTACAATTTATCACTTACGCAAGGAGCTTATAGAAAATAAGAAACAGTCATATGATGTAAGACTTGTTTTCATCGCTTTGCATCATATTATAAAGAACAGGAGTCATTTCCTTTTCGATTCTCTCGATATGAGCCGGATTGATGATTTTGAGCCTGTATACAATCAGCTTGTTATGTATCTAAAGGATAATTACGATATAGAGATTTGCTGCTTCGATACTCAAAAATATGCCGAAACATTAGAAAATCGTTCTCTTACTAAAATGGCAAAAATGCAATTATGTCCGATATGTCCGAATTATTTGGCATAACCAAAGGGAATAATCCGTAGCAATTTGCCTGTCTTTCTTTAATAAACGGTTCAAACGTTAAGCTCAGCGATATATTTGACGATGAATCTCTTGACGAAGCTGAAAATAAAAGTATAACATTTTCAAGCGGTTACAGTGATAAAGAGGCTGATTATCAGACTCTTCTTGCCGAAAAATATGAGCTTATAGAAATGCTTAAAGCGGTTTATGATTGGGCAATACTTGCTGATATTTTAGACGGAGAGCAGTATATTTCTTTTTCAAAGGTCAATGTTTACGAGCAGCATAAGCGCGACTTAAAACAGTTAAAAAGCTATGTTAAGCTATTTCTGCCGGATAAATATAATGATATTTTCAAGGTATCTGTAAAAGGCAGAGCTAATTATGTTGCATATTCGGCTCATATCAAAAAGGGCTCAAAAACCGGTGTTCTCAATGAAAAATGTACTAATGACGAATTTTGCGATTATCTCAAAAAGACTCTCGGAACCAATAAACACCCGGGATATGACAATATATTTTCCCGTATTGAAGCCATTTCTTTATGCCAAAGCAGGTAAGCGGTGATAACGGAGTTATTCCGATGCAGGTGCACAGAGCGGAGCTTACGGCGATTTTGGATAATGCAAAGAATTATCTTACATTTTTAATTTAAACGAAAAAGACAGCGACGGAGATACGCCGCATGATAAAATTATTTCTATTTTTGATTATAGGATTCATTATTATGATT